>JBDSIM010000131.1:0-42176 GCA_039917935.1 Cyclobacteriaceae bacterium
AGGATCGTCGATGTATCGGAAATCGATGCACGGACATATACCAAACGATTAGCCAGGGAGGAAGGTATCCTCGCCGGGATGAGCAGTGGCGGTGCGTTGAGTGCAGCCCTGAAAATTGCGGGTGAAATCGAGCGGGGTGTAATTGTTTTTATTGTCTGTGACCGGGGTGATCGATACCTGAGTTCTGATCTTTTTATTTAAGTTTTCAACCCACCTCATTTCAATAGATTCTTCAGAAAAAGCCGAATATAAGACGTTAGCATACGGTAAGAAACCCGTATTTCTGACCATTTCTAAAAAGTTTATTTGGGTACATCCTTCTACAGGATGCGGCAAAAAAGGCTTGCCTTTCAATAAGGGGAAGTAAAATATTGAGGATTAATTTTTGTGTGAAGGAATAAAAAAAATTTTCATGCAGATATCAATCTCGTTCTCCGATTTCGCAAGGGCTATAAGACCCTGTTATAACTCGTTATACCATATTAAATCTGGTCTCAATAATTGCCTTGGTGCTAAACTTACCCGCATATGAAAGAAATATTTTTCCGCGCAAATCAATATCTTTTCTTTTTTGTCTTGGTGGTGGTCGTCATGTTTTTTGGAAAAGGATTTTTGATCCCTGTCTTCTTTGCAGGATTATTGTCCATGCTCATGGCCCCAGTTTGCAACAAGCTTGAAAGCTGGGGACTTAACCGGCCGCTTGCCTGTGTTTCCTGCATTCTGATGTTAATCCTGATTTTCGCCGGAATTGCGCTCGTTGTGAGTATACAGTTTGCCACCTTCGCGGAAAATATCACACAAATTCAAACCAAGGCGAAAGAATTTTTAGACCAGGCTCAGGGGTATATCCAGGATCAGTTCGGAGTAACGCCAGAAAAACAGGAGCAGGTAGTCAAAGAACAAGCTGAAAAGAACAGTCAGGCAAATGGGAGTATGGCCACCAAAATACTAGGGGGCGTTTCATCAACTATTGCCGGAATGATCCTTACCCTTGTGATCACGTTTTTAATGATTTTCAATAAGGAACAGTTTGAAACCTTTTTTGTCAAGTTGTATAAAGAACATGAAACGGAAAAAATAAAAGGTATTGTAGGTCAGATTTCAAAGGTGGGGCAAAAATATCTGACAGGCAGAGCGATGTCAATTACAATTAACTTTGCTCTATATGCCATTGGGCTGATGATTGTGGGTGTTAAAAATGCCGTACTATTAGCCGGAATTGCTGCTATACTCACCATTATACCCTATGTAGGAACTGTATTGGGTGGACTCTTTCCAGTGTTGATGGCGCTGATTACTCAGGATAATCAGACTGCTCTGTCGGCCGCGCTTGTTTTGATTTTCATTCAGGCGTGTGATAACTATTTCATTGAGCCCAATGTAGTAGGAGGAGAGGTTAAATTAAATGCGCTCTGGTCAATTCTCAGCATTTTGATTGGCGGAATGATTTGGGGGGTTGCAGGAATGATTCTCTTTTTACCGATGTTTGGCATCATCAAAATCGTGTGCGATCACGTAGACAGTTTGAAACCTATCGGGTATTTACTCGGAGAACCCGGCGGGGCAAAACCATCCAAAATAAAATTATGGATAAAAGATAAATTAGGCATGGGCAAAAAGAAGTCCAATAGAAAAACTGCCTGACGTCTTCTGAATAATGTCGAATCCAATTCTTGAATGCGGTTTGTAAGTCTACCATTTGAGAAAGACACACCACCTGCAGACATCTTTCGGAAATCCACACCAAAAGGGAAGAACTCTTCCCAAATGTTACATCTTTTTGACTTGAACCGGCTGTAGAGAATCAGCCACAGCCCTGGGCCATTTTTAAGCGCCAACAATGCCCTTTTATTTATTGTTCAACTACCGCATTTGCCACCATAACGAACCGGCAGTTCGTCGCCAAAAAAAGTCCATTCATCTTCTTTGTGACGGTTGTAAAACCGCCGTCAAGTCTTTGAAGGCTAACCCCCTGTTTACATTCGACACTTGCCCTTGGGATCATTTATTTTTTTGGAGACTTCAGACAGATATTCTTACCCACGAGTCCGATTACACCAAAACCGCGGAATTCTTTTCCGCAGGGTAAACATCTTTGTAAAGAGGCAATCGATTGATTTTCTATTGTATGAATTAACTGGAAAGCATCAGGATTTTCACAAGAGAAACCAATCATTTATCAGTAAACCTGAAGGCATGAAAAAAAGTGTAAATTTTTTTTTGTACAGTGTTTTATCGTTATGGATCGCAGATACTGACCAAGTGCAGGCAGAGCAGATTTTTAAGACCACAGACAATTCGGTTATTGGCTACCTGGAATATCTCCCCCCGGATTATCACTTGAATTCTGATAGATATCCCGTGGTTATTTTTCTTCATGGCATTGGTGAGAGGGGTTACAACTCTACTGATCCGTTGGTTCTTAGCCAGTCCATTCAGAGGGTTGCCAGGAATGGCCCACCCATGTTCGTGGCCAGTGGGACACAATTTCCCTTCATCCTGATCTCCCCCCAATTAAAAGATAATTATGGAAACTGGCCATCTGAATATGTAATGGAGGTAATAAATTATGTAAAAACATATTTAAGGATTGATGAAAAAAGAATTTACTTAACCGGACTCAGTTTGGGTGGAGGCGGCGTGTGGTGGACTGCTCAGGATCACCCTGAACTTTTTGCAGCAGTTGCGCCGGTTTGCGGAGGAAGAAACTCACCTTCACTGGCATGCCGGATCGCTGCTGAAAATTTACCGGTCTGGGCATTTCATGGTGACATGGATTCCGTAGTGCCCCTTTCGAAATCGGTGAATATGGTGAACGCCATCAATGCATGCATTCCAAAAGTAAACCCGGAAGCCAGGCTCACGGTTTATGCTGGCGTTGCGCATGATTCATGGACTAATGCTTACAGAATTGATAATATGCTACATTCACCAAACGTATATGATTGGATGCTATCGTTTAGAAACACCATCAATGGAGGTAATATCCTCCCCACCGCAGATGCAGGATTGGATAAAACCGTGTATGGTAAAACGGCCTCTATTTCTGGCACGGCATCCGATCCTGAGGGAAGTATCGCCTCTTACCTTTGGACCCAATTGAGTGGCCCAAACGTCGCCACCTTAACAAATCAATTTACTCAGACACTAAACGCCTCGGCGCTGATACAAGGCGAATATGTTTTTGGTTTTCGCACTACTGATGCCGCGGGTGGATCTGATATTGATTTTATAAAAATAGCGATAGACACCAGTAACCAATTACCTGTTGCCAATGCCGGAACAGATAAATCACTCTATCTGCCAGCCAATGCAACAATATTCTCTGGTACCGCAACAGATACCGATGGTGTGGTTAGTGGATTTGCGTGGACCAAAATATCAGGTCCGGCTGCCACTTTAACCGGAGAAGCTACAAACAATCTTTCTGCGTCTGGCCTGGTGATGGGAACGTATGTTTTTCGCTTAATTGTAACGGATGACAAAGGTGGAAAAAGCGATGATGAAATAAGCCTTTTCGTAAAAGACCCTGTCGCCCCCATTGCCAATGCCGGGCCAAACAAGACTGTCGTTCTTCCCTCTTCTTCCGTAAGCATTGCCGGATCGGCAACCGATATAGATGGAAGTATTTCCACCTACCAGTGGACGAAAAAATCCGGAAATGCGTGTAGCCTTTCCGGTACCACAGGTGCCACCCTGAATGTTTCCTCTCTGACTTTGGGTTCATATGTTTTCAGATTATCGGTTACCGATAATCTGGGATTAACAGCTTATGATGAGGTAAGGGTGAACGTAACATGGCCCCCGTTGGTGGATGCCGGATTCGACAAGTCAGTAGACTTGCCGCTAACTTCTTTTACGTTGACAGGCACTGCCTCCGATCCGGATGGCATCATTAAAAGTTACGCCTGGTCAAAATACTCAGGACCCTACGCACTCCTGTCGAATAAGAATACACCTTCACTGACTATTTCTGGTTTGAAAGAGGGCACCTATGTTTTTGCTCTGAAAGCGGTTGACAATTTTTATGCAAGCGCTACGGATTATGTAACACTTACAGTAAAAAGTACAACGCTTAGTACGATTTCAACAGCGTTAGTGAATAGCAAGATCATCGTCGATAATAGTCATTCAGAGGGAGTAGTAGACGGTATAGCCACGCCACAGACCATTCTGGGTAACAAGTCAACTATGGATCTTGAGAATTGTATGGTCGCAATCTTTAATAGATCAGGAAACCGATTATTTTCCGGTGTATGGAGTATGGACAGATATAACGAAGTGTTTACGGAAAGCGGATATTATATTTATAACATCATGAAAGGAGGGAAAAGGGTGGAATCGGGTAAAATTTACGTCACCCATTGATTAAGATATTCGGTTCCTGAATGGCCCTGAACAGCGGGGCTGTTGTTTAGTTTTTTTGCTCCGATACACACGACGTTAAACGTGTATTCTCTTAGCGCGTTCAAGGAAAGGGATTTGTTCAGGGATGATGTGTACCGCGGCTTCTTCAAATTTCATCCACCGTGCTTGATCCATTTCCGGAAATTCTACCATCCTGCCTGAACGGGGTGGCCATTCCATGGAAAAAGAATTGCTGACTATCCCATTTTCCGAATTCCACTCTCCAAGAAAGGTCCATGCATGAACCACTTTGCCTGCCTTTTGTTTTATAAAGCCAATTTCCTCGAGGGGAGGAACAGCGATCAGTCCGGTTTCCTCCTGAAATTCGCGTTGTGCAACACGGATTAAACTCTCGGATCCTTCCAGTACGCCTTTCGGGATGGTCCATATACCTTCATTTTTCTTTTTAAAAAAAGGACCACCAGGGTGGACCAAAAAGTATTCTAGTTCCCCATCGGATTTTCGACACATTAATAATCCTGCTGCCAGATTTGATGCCATGAGAATTTCTGAACACAAATGAAATCATAAAACACGTGTAAAAATTGTGCAAATTGGACCTGTTTTATTTTAATCCTTCCAATTATGCCTCATATTGCCATTATATCCGCGAGTGTACGCTCAGGTAGAAAAAGTCATCGTGTCGCGTTGTACTTTAAAAACTTCCTATTGAACAAAAACCTTGCAACGGTAGAAATACTTGACCTTAACGTTTATCAGTTTCCGGTTTTTACTGAACGTCTGAAATTTCAGCCGAGTCCATCCCCTGACGTAATGGATTTTTCTGATAAGATTAAAAAAGCTGATGGGGTGATTATCGTAACCCCGGAATATAACGGAGGGTATCCCGCCAGTATTAAAAATGTTATAGACCTCCTCTATGTAGAATGGTTCCATAAACCCATTGCCATAAGCACAGTATCTGATGGCTCTTTTGGCGGTACTCAGGTAGTCACATCCTTGCTATTCACCTTGTGGAAAATTCGCGCCTGGGTAATCCCCGCCATGTTCCCTGTGCCAAAAGTGGAAGCGACATTTTCTGAAGAAGGGGTGCCCGTCAAAGAAACTACCGATGATCGTGCCGCTACGTTTGTCGATGAACTCTTGTGGTGTGTCCAGGCTAAAATGAAAATGGATAAACTATAACTACTGCTGGTTTTATTTCACGTTGTTTGGGTTTCAACCGTTTGTAAACTGCTGTTGGCCGAGAAAATTAAAACAGCCGCTTGCTTTAAACTTATGCCAAAGTATGTGGTGCTAATTCCTCGGCCTAATTTCACTTGAAAATGGGAATTCGTTGAAGCAGCAATTACAAATGGGCAATTATTTTCCGATCACAAAATAATTGGGTGATGATGACCTCATAAAAAAAATACTATCGGTCATATCCGCCGATCCTCGAACAATGTGGGAATCCAACCTTTTTCAAAATTTTATTTTTTAGAAATGCGCTTTCTTGCGCCCCGATTAGAATGTGTGATTTCGGTTGACATCAGTGCCAGGTAGTAAGTCAGGAGGATAAAGTCACAATAAGTACCACGATACCTGGCGTTGTCAACAGTTCACATGATTTCTTCGAAAAATTATAATAATTAATTGCACCACCGCTGGTTATCCTGTTACAAGTAGCGGCTAAAAAAGAGATAAAATGAGATTGAAATTAGTGATCACCTTTGCGGTTCTTGGAACTATGATGTTTTCAAGTGCCATGGCCCAACAGACCGCACAGATTACCTCTTCTAATACGGCTTATCTGCAATACCTTCCCCAGGGATATAACTCGAACTCCAATAGATATCCGGTTGTGATTTCGCTCCACGGGATAAAAGAAAAAGGAACCACATCTACCAATCCTACGGACCTGAAGGCTTCAGTACTAAAGGTGGCGAATGTCGGTCTTCCAAAATATATAAAATATGGTGCGGATTATCCTTTCATAATGATCGCTCCACAATTAAAGTCCAACATGGGAAGCTGGCCAGCTGCTTATGTACTGGACGTTATTAATTATGTGAAGAATGATTTGAGAGTCGATCCTAAACGAATTTATATTACCGGACTTAGCCTGGGAGGATATGGTGCGTGGACAACCTTGGGAGCATATCCGGATGTTTTTGCTGGCGCCTTGCCGATTTGTGCCGGAGGGAATGCTTTAAGCAAAGCCTGCGGAATTGCCGATTCAAATGTTCCTGTTTGGGGATTTCATGGAGATAGCGATAATGTTGTCTCGTATACCGTTACAACCAAAATGATCGCTGCCATAAATGCCTGCACTCCTAAACCTACCCCTTTAGCAAAAGCTACCCTTTTCGCGGGAGCAGGACATGTTATCTGGGATAAAGTGTATAAGGAAACCAATGCCCTTACCTGGATGCTCAGCTATACGAATGGAACTGTGACTACATCCAATATTCCCCCGACGGTTGATGCAGGTGTTGATGTGGTAGAGTACCTTCCTGCGAACGCGGCCATTTGTAACGGATCTGCCTCGGATGCTGATGGCTCTATAGCAGCCTATGCATGGTCTCAGGTAACCGGTCCCTCTGCCGCGGTATTGGAAAATAAAACAACCAAATCCTTAAAGGCATCCAGTCTCACAGCGGGTACGTACACTTTCAGGTTAAAAGCCACGGATGATAAAGGTGCCTATGCAAATGATGACGTTAAAGTGGTTATTAACTCAGTGACAAGCTCGCTTCCTACCGTTACCGCTGGATCAGACAAAATATTGACCCTACCAACCAATTCCGTATATATTCAGGGCGCGGCATCAGACATCGATGGAATCGCCAGCTATTCCTGGACTAAAGTATACGGGGGAAGTGCAAGCATGAGCGGACAAACTACCTCCAAGTTAAGGGCCTATAATCTGGTATCGGGTACTTATGTATTCCGGTTAACCGTAAAAGACACCAAGGGCAATGCTAAATACGATGATGTGACAGTTGTGGTCAAAAGCAGCACTGCGAATGCCGCACCTGTAGCCAATGCTGGTGTAAATAAAAGTGTTACGCTCTCCACAACTTCCTTAAAACTCTATGGCTCCGCAAAAGATAGTGATGGTACTATTGCCTCCTATAAATGGACTCAATATGCTGGACCAGCTTCTACTATCAGTTATTCGACTTCTGCAACGGCGACAGTGAGCGGTCTGAAGGAGGGGACATATTACTATAAATTAACGGTGAAGGATAATGATGGTGCATCAGACTATGATCATGCACAGGTTACAGTATCATCCAGCACCGCTTCAATATCCTTTGATAACTCCACCGCTGGATCCCTGATTGCCACTGCAGAATAACCATTAGGTTATTGAAAATATTTTTGGTTTCTGAGTCAATTTGTGTGTTTAGTTTAATAAAAACCCATCCTCCCATGGGTTTTTATTTTTTACAGGTGTTGCAACATTGTTCTTCCCTGTTAAAGTGATGCAAATAATGTCAACAGGAATATCGCCGACGTCGTCAGGTCTTACTCCGAATATATTGCGTATAGCTATACCGGTATTCCGGGTTTAATTATAGCAGGGTTGTGACCTGGTCACGTTGGCTAAACCAGTTTTTATTTAGCGGGCCATCATTACCGTATAACGGATCGTTTTCCGGTAGGGGCAATTTTTTAATATTTGTATCGGTGGCCGGGCGTTCACCAGTTTCACCGTAATTCATATCATATTTCTGGCCAGCTGGATAAGCGCCCACGCAAGTGAAGTTTTCTGCACTGTCTATTCTTTTATGAGCAACGCCTGCAGGAATAATGAACACGTCGCCAACGTCAGCCTGCAGGGTAATGCCACCAGGTCCGCCAAATTGAATCCGAGCGGATCCTCTCGTGATCACGATAGCCTCATGGGCCGTGCTATGATAATGATGGTAGTCATAAATGCAGTCCTCCCAGGAATAAGTCCAGTTATTGGTTTCCAGAATTTCTTTCAAAATAGCCACGGGGTTTTCATCCTGTGGCATTTGATACGCCCCGCGATAGAAGAGTAAAGGCAAGAGTCCGTTATCAAGAGTCCGTTATTGGGAAATGTACCATCATCCGTTAGAATATGACGGAGCATATTAATATGTTGCAGGGGCCGGGTCGCTTTAACAAGAGATTTCATAGATACTTTTTCTTTTTCTTTTGCGTAACCTGTCTGGCTGGGGCGTAGAAGGCTCCGGCCATGGATCCGTTCTCGCAGGATTGGGATTTTCTTTTCCAGGCCTTTGAATTTTACTACTCACCAGAAAAAGTAATGGCTTATCTATTTTCATAAATGTCTTTAAGCGTTTAGCGAATTTGAAAAAACCTTTCCGGGTTTTTTTGAAGGTTGTATCGACTGTCATCCTACCACGAGAACATCTGCGATAGAAATTATTCAAGCACATCCTGCCGGTAAGGATTGGCAGAATTTTTACGCTCTTTGGCCGACAACAACCACCGTTTAAAGGCTAAAATAAAATGTTGGGGAAAGTAGATAGTTACGCCAGCACGAATAGTTGGCGGTGGGACAATTGCGTGAAGTAACTGTTCTCGTTTTTGTCAAGGAATGGGAGTATGCGCCGCAAATAATGAAGCAAGAAAATTGACAACGTTGGGAGGCAACAGCCGGTCACGGAGTCTCCAATGGAGCCTGTCTTAAATTTTAACTTAAGATACTGTGGGTTCGCAAAACCGCAGATTATTTAAAGCTGTTGAGCTGGAATGCCGCCATGAGCTGAGTTGGGTAGAAAAAGTAACCCCACTACCGTATCCCCTTATTTTTCTGGTGCTTAATGCCGGTGAACTATCAAGCAATAATTGCTGGGATTTCTTTTTGTTCTCCCACGAAGCCAACACATATTTCATACGAACATTTTAAACCCTGGTAAAAAAACTGTACCCCGTATGAAGATGATGATTAAGCGGCAATAAAAATTGAATCGTCCTCTTTCAAAACTTGACAATTTTACCAGAAGTGTGTGGTCGCATTAAATCCGGCCTTCAATGAGACCAGTACCAATCAATTTTTCGCGGGTAATTTGATTTTTTCTCCGCCATGAAGCCTAGGCGTGAATAATATGGAAGCTTCATTTACAGGAGATATTTTCGTTGTATACAAAAATTCTCTGCCGTGAGTGATTTTGTGTCACCCAGGGGCTACTAGCCGAAAGGCTTTATGAATAAAAAGATCGGAGTTTTTTGCTCATGAGAATCTCAATAATACGCCATCATCCATAATCAAGATTGGTCGACAGTCGTCGCTCTGTTTTATTACTAAGAGTAACAAAAATAAGGTGGATTAAAAAACTTGATTGGTTTTCCCGGACTAATATTCGCTTGCTCCAATGTCGTAGGCATCACCATTTAATCTGCTCGATTGATAAAAATCATGAGTTATTTTAAGTGGTGATATATCTTTTCCAAGATTTACAGCCGGTGACCCGAGGGTTAGCCTGTAATTATCCAGCAGGGGATCTAAAAACTTAACGGTTTCCACGGCAGTAACGAAGAGGTTGTTTGACATATCAACCTTTACGGCAGAAGTTTCGAGGTATACAAAAGCATCCTGCGTTCCGCGGGGAGCGGGATATGATCCGTAAGTGCCAGGGTTCGAAATGATGTTATTGACGATGGTATTCATGGGCACCTTTTCCGCATATAACCGGATGCCATCCAGACGGGGATTAAGGATAGTATTGTTTATAAATTTAAATCCTTCTCCCGGAGTAAATCGTTCATCGCAGAATATACCATTGTCGCCAGCATCCACGATGATATTATTGTAAATGACATTATCTCCTGTCCCCATAATGATCATACCGTTACCGAAACCTTTTTTAATAAAGTTATTGTACAACAATCCTCCTGTTCCGGATCCGATCTGGATTCCGTTGTTCTGATATTGTTTATTTGCAACGCCGTAATTTTCGATTGAATTGTTATAGATTTCTGTGCCTTCTCTTGCGCACCCTACCTGTATGGCTTCCCACCCTGAGTTTTCAATAGTATTGTTAAATATTTTCAGGCCCTTAATTTCATGCGGTAATCTTGTTCCACAAGGCCTTTGCATTCCATCGAAAAAGGAATTGCCCACATAAAATCCCTCTCCCCCCGTTTCGTGTACATAATTGTGGTGCAACGAAACATTGTACATGGTAAAATTACCCCGAATGGTTGAGTCGTTGCAAGAGGGATCAGTTTTCGCCATAATGCCTGCAAAATCCACATTGGAAACCTCGACGTGATCAACTTCAAAGTTGGTGCTGAGAAATTCCAAGGTCATCCCCATTATACCTCCTTGAATATTTATTCCGTAGTCCCCAGGCAGGGATCCTCCCGTAATTCTGAAATATTTGCATTTAGAAGTTTTGAGCGCATACCATTTGGATGTTGCTCTGATGTTGGCCGTACCTCCGCAATTTTTTATGACGATCGGTCTGTCCTCAGTGCCAACGATGTTCCGGAATTCAAGGGTCCCGTACTGGATCATATTGCTTAAACAAATAGTGCTTCCAGGAGGTAAAAATAGTACCTTTCCATCAATCACAGCGGAGTCGGCGGGGACCACAAAAGTGCAGTCTTTGCAGGCTGAAACCTCCGTTGAAATTGTTTCAGGGAATCGATCAGGGTTTTCCGTTTCCGGTGCAACCTCCGGTGAGATCTGTAAATCTTCTGAACATTGAATTAATACGCAAAAAGTGGCAATTGCCAGCGTTAGCTTTCGCAGTGCTTTAAAAGATAACTCACAATTTATTCTCATCCATTCATGGTTTGTGAAATACAGACTTGCCAGGAACATGGTGTTCTGTATTCAGGTTAGGTAAATTGTTATCGTGCGATAAACTTTCAAGACTGTTCGGCAACGAGTGTAACCCCAAAAGATATCTGCACTATCGGTTACAAAGCACAACCTAATAGCCGGTTATTGAAACCATGACTTTTAAGTTTGATCAGGTATGTATGAATTGCCGGTACTTAACCAGAAAACGGAAAATTTTGCTGAACATTTAACACAGGTAAACGGTTAATGGCAACTTTAAACTTTTAACCGGCTGAAGCGTGATCGATTCACACGCGATTACGGCAATGGAATGCCTCATTTCTATTATTCCCCTTCATAAAGCACTTGATAAAAACACGATGGGCAAGAGTGGCGCAAAGCGCAGGATAAAAAAATTTCGCTGAAAGGCGGGATAATTTACCTTTGTTTTATTTCAATATTGTTCTACCGCGCCGATATCAAAGGCAGCCCCCCTTAGGCGGGGTTTATAGTAAAAATCTGTCTTGAAACTATAATACGCGGAAATATCAGCGCCCTTATCGATGATCGGCGAGCTTATTACATCTACTTTGTAATTGGAATTCATTTTCAATGAATCATTGTTTGTAGCAAAATAATTGTTAGCCATATCAATTTTAACATCACCGCTTAGCTTATATACAAATGCATCTTCCGGGGTTCTTGGGTCTGTATAGGATAAATAACTCCCAGGATTAATGATAATATTGTTAACAATAACATTCATCGCCACCAATTCGGCGTAGATCCTGATTCCATCTAATTTGGGATTGAGGATAGTGTTGTTCAGGAATTTAAATCCTGACCCGGGATTATCTCCTCGCTCGTCGCAGAAAATACCAAACTCACCGGCGTTGTCAATTACATTATTATAAATAATGTTGTCCCCTAAGCCCATAACAATTAAGCCATTGCCCGTCCCGCTTTTTATGAGGTTATTATGGCACACTCCTCCCGTGCCCGCACCTATCTGAATACCATTGTTCTGATATAACTTATTAGCAAGACCATAGTTTTCAATCGTGTTAGCATGAATGCTTGCCCCTTTTGTTGCGCATCCTAATTGTATGGCTTCCCAGCCAGTATTCTTAATAATATTATCGTATATTCTTATGTAATGAATTTCATGTGGTAGTCGTACTCCGCAATTTGTATTCATACCCATATAAAACGAATTTCCGGCGTAGATCCCTTCACCTCCCGTATCATGAATATAGTTGTTGTGTATATCGACCTTCTTCATAATAAAATTTCCGCGTATGGTCGCATCATCACAGGAAGGATCTGTTTTGGCCATAATACCCGCAAATCCGGAGTTCTGGATTTCAATGTGATCCAATTCAAAGTTTGTGCTTAAATTATCTAACGCTAAACCCATGGTGGCTCCGGAAATATTGATCCCATATGATCTGGGTACATTCCCCCCGGTAATTCGGAAGTGTTTACTATTAATCGCTCTCATGGCAAAGAATTTACCCGTACCATTTACACGGGCAGTGCCACCGCAATTTCTAATGATGATCGGGTTTTCGTGCGTGCCGACGATATTGGCGAATAGGAGACCTCCGTAACTTACATTCGCATCCAGTCCGATTACACTCCCTGGTAGAAGCCCAAGCGTTAAACCATTAATATAACTTTGCCCTGCAGAAACAACATAGGTGCAGGCAGAGCAATCCACTATTTCGGTTGACCCAACCATACTGGTATTGAGCGTATTGCCGGCATTTACAGTAGTCGTTTCAAGGAGCCATTGCTCTTCGGAACAACTTAGGACAACCAGAAAAACAAGAATGAGAATTACTCTTTTACACAGAATGAAGGGGGGTGGAATTATCATTTAGATTTTTGTTTGATTTAAAAACCGTCAATTGCAGAGGGTTGTCAGCATCCATCTTTCTTAACCCACGATATGATCCACAAATAAATTAATAAGCGGCAGTTAAATTCTATTAAATCTTACTGCCGCTTGTTCGTGTAATAAATTTTCAAAGAAAGTACCCGCTAAAGTATACTGAGGTTAATAATCGAGATAGATGGCTCGTGGTTACGAAGGCTGTCAGGAGCCCAATAAGTGGATATATTCTTAAGTGGAAAAGGCAGCAAAATGAAAAAACCCGCTGGTCAGCGGGTTTTTTTGAGAACTTATAGTAACAAGAATGATTCTAATATTCATATGCACCCATATCATATTGGATGCTTTTAAGCCGGGCTGTTAGCGCGTGGTCGAGAAGAATATTATACACCGCGATACTGGTCCCTTTATTAATGACAGGAGAAGCGCTTCCCAACTTATAATTATAGGTGGAAGGGCTTACAAATTTTGGCGCGTTGATGTCCCTGGTAAATAGGTTATTCAGTATTTTCACAGGTACCGTTTTTGCCAGCAGATACACGTAGGCATCGTTTCCTGTTCGCGGATACTGGTAAGTGGAATAACTTTTAGGGTTTACAATAATATTATTGTAAACGATATTCATCGGTACCGTCTCAGCATAAATTCTGATTCCGTCTCCGCCTGGATTTACAATAGTATTATTCAGGAAAGTAAAACCTGGACCAACCGCTGTTCGTTCATCGCAGAAAATACCATGACCTCCCGTATTGAGAATGACATTGTTGTGTACCAAAACATCTGCATTACCAAGGATCATCAGACCAATTCCTGTTCCGCCTTTGATATAATTGCCATAGAACTTTCCGGGTGCTCCCTCTCCGAATTGAACACCATTGTTCTGGTATTTTGAATTCTTGGCACCGTAATTTTCGATCCGGTTATTGTAAACTTCAGCACCTTTCGGCGTAGAGCCAATCTGTATCGACTCCCAACCAGAATTTTTTATAAGGTTATTGTAGATTTTAACACCTTCAACAATATGGGGTAATTGAACTCCGCAATTCGTATTGGCCCCCTTCACAAAAAAGGTATGTCCCACATAAATGCCTTCTCCTGCCGTATCGTGCACATAGTTGTGATGCAAGATAACGTTCCGCATAACAAAATTTCCACGGTGAGTAGCAGTGTCACAGGTCGGGTCGGTTTTTGCCATGATTCCAGCGAATCCCGAATATCCTACGTCGACGTGATCGATTTCTACATCACTGGTTAAATCTCCTAGTTGTACTGATTGATGGCCTCCGATGACTTTTATCCCGTATACACCAACGGCATTGCCTCCGGTAATTCTTAAGAAAGAACTGTACTGTGATTTTAAACCAAAAGTTCTTCCCGTTGCTTTTAAGATGGCAGTCCCGCCACAATTCTTGATTGTAATAGGGGAGGAAGCAGTTCCTCTTAAATTACTAAAAACGATATTATAATAAGATACACCTGCCTTTATACAAATCACCGCACCAGGCTTAATTCCCAGGGCGATACCATCTACACGATAGGCGTTGGCAGGTACGGTATACGTGCATCCACACGTGTTATCCGTAGTTAGAGTCGTTGTTCCAGCAGTTGTGGAAGTAGTCAATGTCGAGTTTGAGGTGAGTAAAAGTTGCTCCTCAGAACATTGAACGAAAAAAAGAACAGTGAAAAAAGTAAGCGCGCGTATTATAGAAGGCATTGCCTTAAAGGTTACATTCATCGTACTACTAATTCTTGGATATAAAATTGCGAGAGTTTTACTTGCGGATGGTAGCTCCTATAGTGATCGGATTTTGTTCCGTACCTTCCAGATTGTTGAAAGTAAGGTCACCGTATTTAATGGCCTTATCCAGACAAATCACTGAACCGGCCCCTAAATTCAATTCCTTGCCATCGATCTCGGTTAGATCGGCAGGTACAAAAAATGTGCAGGTCTTGCAGTCAGCTATGGATTCATATTGGGTAAAAATACCGGTGATGGTAAAACTACCGGCAACAGCCTCAGTAGAAGAAGCAGCCTCTTCAACAGGGGTCGCATTGGTTTGAGTGGGGACGATTTCTTCTTCAGTGCATTGAGAAAAGGCAACAAGAGCAAAAGCTGCGAACAATATTCTTTTCATAATCGTTAAGCGGGTTTTCATAAGCTTGAGTAAATTGTTTCTGTTTTTAAAATGATGGGTACTTTGGTCTACAGACATTGGAAGGAAGTGGCTTGTATGCGCTGGCATCATTTTATTTTGAATACTTCTACAAATAAAACCCGTAGCGCTACGCGTTAATATTTTTGTTTGACGACCCTCAGAATAGGCCGTTGTTCTGCACATATCCTCGATAAGCTTTTTTAAATTCCCATCATTCGCAAAATTTTTTGCTGTTTAAGCTAAGCTGAACGGATAGTGGGCAACTTAAAGGGCAAAGGGAACTTGTCTAAAGCCGGTTCAGCGATTGACTTTATTATTACGGCAGGGAGTAATATTAAATGCAGCAAAGGCCGGTCAGGTGCTGATAAATTTCACCATATTTTCTTTTTGTTTTTGATTCGGCAGTCTTCCCCACCCCGCCCCGATATTATCGAGCATATGATGGGGCTTGTTCGTCCCGGGAATGACGCACGTAACCGCAGGGTTTGACAAAATAAACTTTAGAAAAAACTGTCCCCAGCTTTCACAATCAAAATCTTTGGCCCATTCCGGAATTTTTTTTCCTTTTGTCTTCTGAAATAATGTCCCCTCTTCAAAAGGACGGTTGACCAAAACCGCTACCCCATTGTCACGTGCGGCTGGAAGTAATTTTTCTTCTGCATGCCGGTTGAGCAGATTGTAATTGATCTGAATGAAGTCGACTTTTTCTTTCACTATTATGCCGGCGAGCTTTTCATGAACACTATCCAGGTAGTGGGTAAGGCCAATGTACTTGATCTTGCCCTCCTCTTTCCAGACCTTCAGGGTTTTAAGGTGAGTTTCCCAGTCTGTAAGGTTATGAATTTGCATCAGATCAATTTTCTCTCTTCTCAGTAACCGAAAAGAATCACTCATTTGTTTGATTCCATCGTCCTTTCCATTCGTCCAGACCTTCGTAGCAATGAAAAGTTTTTGATTTAGTTTTAAGGAAGTCGAAAGATCACCCACCACCTCTTCAGATTTTCCATACATTGGTGAGCTGTCAATAACGGTGCCCCCCTTTGCGATCAATATTTTTAATACATCCTCAAGCGGTTTTTTTTCCGCCTCCGCCGAAACATTAAACGTTTGCCAAGTGCCTAGACCAATAGCAGGTATTAATTCCCCCGTTGACGGAATTTTTCTCGATAAAATATCCTGAGTCATTAAATTCATATCCGGTGCCATCGACCAAATGCCAACACCGCTTATATATCGCAAACACCTGCGTCTGTCCATATATAAAGATAATTTGAAACGATCAGGAGAAAAAGCTGATGGTAGAATTCCAGAGATGATGTTTTATTCTGACGAGTTAACTACCGTAAATGGGTGGAGGAAACAATTTGCCAAAGGTTACTTTGCCTGTAAAAAAATTATTCATGTGAGTATGTCAGCTTTTGAAAGATTAGATGCTCAAAATAGCTTTAAAACGCCTTCAGTGCTGATTTATAGGAATTTAAACAGAATGGTGTGGCCTTTAAATTGCATAAGAGATTTACTATATTTATAATAGTAGGCTTAAATTAACGCAAACGTATGAAAAGTAGATTTTTTCTGGGAGTGCTGCTGATTGGGGGGCTTCCTTTTTTGAACTCATGTAAGGACGAAAAAGATCCTGAACCCCCGTCTCCATTAGTAGGTGTATGGGCAAGAGATGTTTATCAGCTTACTGAATTACCCGAAACATTTGGAAATTTTGAAGGTCTTACTGTTAAATCCGTATACGGTGATGAAAGTTACACGCTGACATTCACGAATGATAAAAAATATACGAGAAAACTTGCCCGCCCAGGACCTGATTTCAACGACATAGGTGTGTGGACATACGAGGGTACAGATTTAACCCTTGATTCAGATGAAGCAGATATTGATGATGAAGCTTTTGAAGTAGAGGGGGACATTACTGCTAATCAGTTAGTGTTGTCGCAAATAGTTACTTTTCCTCTTTTACCTGATGCGGTAACGGATACTTTAACCGATGCGTGGGCAAATACTCACGAAGCGGAACTTGAACAGTATTTTCAGAATATTGATGTGAAACTTTTATTTCTTTTTGAAAAATAAAAAACAATGTTACCAGATTATTGAAAAAGAGAGCCTCGCAAAATGCTCTCTTTTTTTATTGCAATTTCAACCATTTCCGGATGACCATTTTTCCTCCGGCTTGAATCTGCAGGAGGTACAGTCCCTGGGGTATTTCACTGGTATTCACCGAACCGGTAAACGTTTTTCCAGCTTTTTGCAAAGCCATCGCAAGCCCTATGCGTTGCCCTACTCCGTTAAATAACTGCACGAATGCTTCTTTCGATTCGCTGTTTTGAAGTTGAATATTCAACACACCATTGCCAGGGTTAGGATAAAGGCGGATGTCTTTATCAATGTTTTCTTCAATCCCGGTAATTGCACCGTTGGCATAGATAGTGATGGTGGCCACGTTATTACACAATTCTAAACCAGATCCACTAATGGTGTATGTAGTCGTCTGCAGCGGATTTACTTTTATTTGCGGTCCGGGAACATTTTGAACGCTACCATCATCAGCATTCCATATGAAGACACTGGCACCCCGGGCATTTAGAATGACTTCCTGCCCCGGTGTCACCATTTGCGTGGACGCAGCGACCTGCACTGAAGGATTGATGCCGACAATCGGGCTGATATCCATTGCAATATTGGCACCATAGGCAATTGTAAAGGGTCTCCATTCGCCGGAGGGCAATTTCACCCAGGAGGTGGCAGTAGTTGCTTCGCCGTTAGCGGAGGAAACGATGGCAATCGAGTCGCCAGCACTGTAATTTATCTCCACACCTACGTGAAAAGGCCTGCTGAAAACGGGGGTCTCGCGCTCGAAAATAATTTCTGTGGCGCGGTTGTTTGCCACATCGTCCTGAATTTGTTTTAGGAGAACTTTTTTTGTTTCAATCACAGATCCGGGTGCACTCTGGGGCCCACGTGCATTCCATACTGTAACATTCACCGTCGCCTTTTCATCGGTCGAGTAGACTTTGCCAAAATTAATGCGCACGCCACTCGCATATTTATAACCGCAGGTATTGATGAAAAATTCGGAGAATGCTGTGGTCTTTTCGCTGTTATGCCCCGTTAAGTATCCCTTATAGTTTCCAAAAGCCGCCTTTCGTATAACGGTTGGGGTGTACGCTGGAAGAAAATTATTAAAATCCCTGCAAATACCTTCCTCTGAGACGTTTATTATATTGTCCAGCAACAGCGTATCTGAACCATTGGCGTTTTTAACGATGAGCGTAACATCAAATATACCCGGAGAGTTGTAGGTCACCTGTGGATTTTTCAAACTGGAGGTATTCGGATCACCCCCTTCAAAAGTCCAGCTCCATTCGTTTGGAAAATTAATGGATAAATCTGTAAAATTCACTTCACTACCCCGAAGCACGCATTGACTTTTATCCTTTGTGAAATCCGCAATCGGATTCCCTGCAATTACCGTACTGCATAAATTTCCCCTGCCCAGCGTGTTGCGCCGGGGGCTGATTTCCATCACTGCCAACATTCTGGTTTTTTGCCCTTTCGTAAAAATGTTCATACAGGCATCATCAGTATAATCCATATAATTCTGAACCATGTTAACACCTCCACAGCTTACCCTCCCTACAGGGCAACCTCTGTTTGGCCCATCCGCGTCCGGCGTGTCGCTTACGAAATCTTCGGCGCACGGACCATCACCCCATATATGTCTTAATCCCAACCAGTGACCGGTTTCATGTACCAGCGTGCGGCCTTTATTGTGCGGTGCCTGAAGCACGGGAAAATCTCCTTTATCAGCTGAACCACAAACATTGTAACGGATCACCACACCATCAGTAGAGGCCGGGCCACCGCGTTCATTCAATCCTGGCAATCCGGATTGGTCGGGAAATTGCGCGTAGCCAAGCAACAGATCATCTTCACTTGAAAAATCCAGGGTCCAAACATTGTAAAATTGATTCGGATCCCAATAAGTAGAAGGTTTTAACACGCCTTCAATCTGATTCCTTGACCAGCTGGTCTGGGAACCTCTCACGCGGTGAATACCAGGCTCGGTCATCTCCTTACCATTATTGTCAAATTTGCTCAGGCAGAATTCCAGTTCAACGTCTGCTCCTGAAGGATTATCATTAAAACCAGGTGTTCCTGCCATTCTTCTGAAGTCTTCATTAACTACTGCTATCTGTGATGTGATCTGCGCCTGACTCAGATTTGTGCCGGTACCCACAGCTTCACCGTTATGGATGATGTGGAATACAATGGGTATCGTAATAATCCCGACCTGCGTTCTGCCTGCGGCACGCTCTCGTTCTATCTCACGGATTTTTTTTTGGAGAAGTGTTTCGAATTCCTGCAAGGTCCCCCTTTCAGGGAAACGCCGGCGATTGATGCTGTCCTGTTCCATGGTGGCGCAGACAAGGCCAGAAGACGGGAGGTCATTGAGTTGTGGGATGTCTTGTGCCATTGTAAGAAGGGTACAAAACATCCATATCATGGAAAAAAAAACAGATTTTTTCATACTACTCCTCATCTATTAGCCTAAAATTAACCCGGTAGCTACTGGTGTTGTCCTCATCCAGAAAGATCTCCAGCTCCATTTCATTTTGATCGATATCTCTGACAAAAAACGGCAGTTTTGAATCCGAAAATATGGGTAGAATAATGGTCATCGTGGCATTGGCGTTGGAAAATTCCCAGGAATCCGACACCAGGAGATCAGGTTCATCGGTTTCGCATTTCGTTGCACCGTTTGTAATCTCATAAGTCCTTTCAACGTTCGCATAGAATACATATTCATCATCCTCCAGACAGTCCGGCAAACCAAAGGTCTGCGTGCCTTTGCCCTCTTCCAGAAGCTGAATGGACCGTATGCGCCAGGATTTTTTATTTTCTCCCGTAAAAATTTTTGAATACTGATTTGGCTTAGGCTCAAGTTTTTCAGAACACGACCAAAGGGCGAGCATCAGCATAGAATAAAAAAATCCTTTTTTCATGTCAGTCTGGTATGAGTGTAAAGCTTACCTGTGGTTGATCCTGAAAATCAACGAGCGTAATGATCATGACAATTTCACGGGTAACCGGGTCAACACTTCCGGTACCTTTTATAGTTGCCTGCGTTTCGTTCAGGGTTGATTCCTCCTGTTCCGGAATGGTGATAGTATTGTCACCATTGTCGATAAACGTAAGATCCCTCACCTGTATAAAATCAAAAACGTGGATATCCCAGTTTGAAAGGGTGTATTCCTCGCAGTCCTGACTGGTAATAGTAATATCCTCAATGGGAACGGTTACTGTATTCCTGATGCCGATATAATTCCCACCCAGAATACAATCATCGGCAATGGTGAGGGTAAATGTTTTTCCAATAGCGCTTTTTCCCTGACCGATCTCCACGGTTTCATCGCTTAAACTTTGAAGGGTGATCACCACGTCCTGGGTACGGAGTATGTTGTTGGAATTATTGATGAGTTGTATTTGAATGGTACCGAAATACTCACCTTTCTCTAAGGTTACCATTCCTCGTTCGCCAAGTACCACAAAATAAACCCCTTCACGTGCCGAACCCGTCAGGGTGTAGCCAATGACCAGATCTTCTTTTACTTCCGGCCCCACATAATGAACCTCAATATCCACGGGTGCGCTAAAACTTTCCTTTTGAGAAAGTGCATCTTCCGAAAACCGAACGTGATAGGGGCCCTCAAATATCAGGCGTTCCGTTTCACATCCTGCTAACAGGCCTATTAAAATGCAAAAACCTATGATCAAACAATTTCGTAACATGGTTAATATCCTGGATTTTGATTGCCTGCTAAGGCAGGATTGTTTTGAATTTCTCTTTGCGGTATTGGCCACCGTTTGTATGCTTCTCTCCAATTATCCGAGAAGGCCGGCATGACGGCGTCAATTCGTCCGGTCCGGACCAGATCGTACCATCGATGGCCCTCAAAGGCAAGTTCATACCTCCGCTCATCTTCGATTAAAATTAACATCTGACTCTGACTCAAAGAACCAACGGTCGGGGCGTTGGCCCGCATCCGCAGTATATTAATATCTTCCTGAGCACTGTTTACACCCGTTGTTTGTTGTTGTTGCGCCCTTGCCTCTGCCCTGATTAAATACATTTCACCCAATCGGAAAACTACCACATTATTATTGTCTTCATCGGCGGTGCCATACTTTGCCACTGCCCAGCCATTGTCATTGCCAACCAGGTCATTGATATCAAACTGAATGGAACTGAAGCGATCGCCTGACTCAGAAGAAGCCAGAGCGACAATTGCCTGGTTGGAGGGAATGATTTCCCTGCGGCCAAGGAATAGATTGTTTAAACCGATGCTGCCATTTGTGCCAGGATCATCGGAGATGCTATAGCCCACTTCAAAAATGGCCTCCGAAGTAAAATCCTTTGTAACGAGCTCTGAAAAATTTTCCACCAGAGAATATAGATCAGAATCAATCACATCGGTGGCATAGGCTTCGGCTTCAGCCCAATTGCCCATGTACAAATGAAAGCGGGCAAGTGCAGCACGAACCGTATATTCCCCTGCAAACCCTGGATTCGCCGGATCTTCCGGAAGCTTGCCCAGCGCGAAAGTATAATCGTCTGTAATCAACTGTAAGATTTCTTCATCGGATGCCCGGCGGATATTTCGGTTTGTTTCTATCGATGTGGTTAGCACCATAGGGATGGGTCCAAAAGTGTAATATCCCACAAAATAAGCATGGCCTCTGAGTAAATGAGCAGTGGCTAAAACCCTGTCCCGTTCCGCAGACTTAAGTCCGGGCACAAGGGGAAGGCGTTCGATAATAAAATTGGCGATATAGACGGTATTGTAGATGCTTCCCCAAAGGGTGGCCACAGAAGCATTTGCTGAAGTAATTTGCTTCGTACTTAATTCCCTGTATTGGGTAAAAGTACCATTGTGAATCAACATATCTGCTGTGAAATCTCCGGCGATAACACTCGCGGGTATGATTACCCGGAAAGCATTGTATAAACCAATCTCAACATTGGCAACGTCTTTGACCTCGTTCAAGACAATATCATCTACCAAAAGATCAATGGGCTCCGGTTCCAAAACTTCCTTGCATGAACTAATCATGAGGAAACAAAAAACACTCAGCAATATGGTTTTGAATCGCATCATCTCAACGTTGCATTAATCCCCACGGATATTGTTCTGACCTGAGGTAAAGTAAAAAAATCTATCCCTTGTGCTGAAACAGATCCATCCAGTGTAGAAACTTCAGGATCAGCTCCGGAATACTTCGTGTACGTCCAGAGATTAGTTCCGGAACAATACAGTCTTAAATTCTGTAGCATTAGTCGGTTGGCGATTTTGGCAGGAAGGTGGTAACCAAAACTAACACTCTTTAACCGCAGGTAAGAGCCGTCTTCCAGTAGCCGGTTACTGTGAAAATTATTATACGTATTCTCGAATTCATACCGGGGAACATCTGTGATATCACCTGGTTTTTGCCATCGGCGCAATGCGTCAATTGACTGATTGTTACTGATGTCGGCCCCCGCGTTCACTAAAGTTGCTTTTGCGAAATTGAGTATTTTATTCCCAACAGAAAATTGAAAAAATACGGAGATGTCGAAGCGGTGATATGAAAAACGATTCGTTAATCCGCCTATAAAATCAGGTTGAGAGTTTCCGATCACAATAGCGTCTGAGTTATTGATGACACCATCTTCATTGGTATCCGCATACATCGCATCTCCTGTTGCTGGGTCAACACCCAAAAAATTTAAACCGATGAAAGTCCCCATCGGTTCGCCTTCTTTAATAATGTTCGTACCATCGGACCCTTCTGCAGTATAACCTCGGTACAAAGGAACTGAGTCTGCGAGAAATAAGACCCTGTTGAGATTTTTTGAAATATTAAAATCGGTTGACCACTTAAATTTTCCATCCATATTCACCGATGATATCGCCAATTCAATACCCTTATTTTCCATTTCACCAATATTATCCTGCACGCCGGTAAAACCAGTGGTGGAGGCATAGGGGCGTTGTAAAAGCAGATCAGAAGTTTTGTTGTAATAGGCATCGATGCTGGCCTGGATCCTTCCTTCAAACATTCCTATATCTACTCCAACGTTTGTTTCCTGCGTCATTTCCCATTTCAGATCGGGGTTGGCCACATTATTCGGGCTTACTCCTGAATTTCCATTATACGTTGTTGCGCCCCACGTACCCAGAAAACCAAATGCGCCAATTCTTTCGTTTCCGGTAAAACCAAAACTCGCCCGAATTTTTAGATCGTTGATTGACCGGACCTTAAAGAAATCCTCACTGGAAATCCGCCACGCTGCCGAGGCTGCGGGAAAGTATCCAAACCTTCTGTTAGGTCCAAAATTTGAAGACCCGTCTGTCCTGAAACTAACGGTAGCTAAAAAACGGTCGTCCAGATCATATTTTACTTCCGCTAAAAAAGAAGCCAGTCCGCTCTGACCTTTTCCTGACGACCCCTGATCCACAATTCCCGCTGAAGTGATATAAGTAAAATCATCGCTGGGAAACAATCTGCCCTGAACATTTCCATTGATGCCGAAACTCTGCAGTATTTCTGTGCCGACGAATGCGTTTATGGAATGTTTTTCTCCAATGGTATTGGCATAAGAAAGCGTGGCAAAGGTATTGACGTTCGTTGCCGTGCTGGCAATAAATACACCATAACCCTGGCCACCGACACTTTGTAAAAACCCTCCGATAGCCGTTTGTGAAGATTCGTATTGATCTTCCGTGACGTCGTTGTAATCGATGCTTACCTGTCCTTTTAAATTAAAATGATCGTTAATTTTATAGGTGGCACTCAACGCGCCCACTAGCTTAGCCGTTGTAGCATCGAATCTCGGTAGTATCGCCTGGGCTACAGGGTTGAAGTTTGGAAAGCCGGCGTATCCGGAGGAAGCCGGACCAATCAAAAAGCCATCCTCATTAAATGGCGCGTAGTAGGGTAAACTTTTAACCGCCCCTGAATAAACACCATCCAGGAAATTATCGCCTTTAACCCTTTTATTTAATGTGCGAGTGATATTGAAATTCGTACTCACCGTAAGTTTGTCTGAAAACTTTTGGTCTACATTCACAACCGCCCCTATGCGGTTAAAACGATTATTCAATTGAATGCCTTCCTCATCGCGATAGTTAGTACTGATATAATAATTCGTATTCTCGTCACCACCTGATGCAGATAACTGATATTGTTGCATGATACCCCGTCGGAAAATTTCATCCTGCCAATCCGTATCCACTGCGTCGGTCACACCGGAAATGAGGCCAAAACCATCGGGATTCTTGCCGGCATTTCTGACGGCCTCCCGCTGTAGTTGCAACAATTGAGGAGCATTCAGCAACGCCAGTTGTCTGACAGGATCTATGATTCCGCGCTGCACATCGAACATAATCTTTGCCTGCCCCTTTTTTCCCCTTTTCGTGGTTACGACCACTACTCCATTCGAGGCTCTGGATCCATATAATGCCTTCGCTGACGCATCTTTCAGGATCTGAATAGATTCTATATCCCCCGGGTTCAACAGCGAAAGCGCATTATCATTCTGACCGCCAAAGCTTCTAAGTGACAGTGATCCGGATTCAACCTGAACGCCATCAATGATCCACAAAGGGGTATTGCCCGCGCCGATGGAGGTTACGCCACGAATCCGTACGGCAATACCGCCGCCTGGTGTACCGGATGATTGTGTTACCTGCACCCCCGGCGCTTGTCCCTGGAGCGCCTGATCAATTCCTGACAACGACATATCCTGGAAGTCAGAGGCCTTCACAGAAGTGACTGAACCCGTTATATCCCTTCGCTCTACAGAGGAATACCCGACCACGACCACTTCGCTGAGTTCTTCAGCTTCTTCTACCAGTTCGATGTCAATATTTTCGGGCCCCTGTACAATCAGCTCTTGTGTCTGATACCCTACAAATGAAAAAACTAACGTTGTGCCGTCAGGAACGTCCAGCGAAAAAGTTCCATTTAGATCGGTAATGGAACCCTGTGAAGTTCCCTTCACAACCACGTTTACTCCGGGTAAGCCACTCGGCTCATTGGCAGACGTTACGCGACCAGAAATCTGGATGGTCTGGGCTTGCACAACGGAATAAATAAAAAAGAAAAGGACTAGTATAAATCTTCGCATAGGCACAACCCGTTCAGCTAAAGTTAAAGATTTAACAATAAAGTTCAAGAAATAGTGTGGTGGCGGAGAGGAATAATTCGCAAAAGAAAAGCACTCCCCTCAGATAGGGGGGTAATTGCAGAAATTGTATAATATTTACCCGTTATTCGCAATGACAGAGGTGCCTGTGGAATTACTGTAGAAAATTGGGCAGTTCATGGCGTTGAGAATGCCGTGGAGTCTACCATGGGGGTATCCATTCGGTTAAGACAGCTACCACAAAAAAAGCCCTGATATTTGATAATCAGGGCTTTTTTTCGTATATTAATCAATCAGGCTAACTCTCGCAAATCCACCGGAACGACCCGGGAAATGCCTTTTTCTACCATGGTGATTCCATAAATCACATCTGTTGAGCTCATCGTACGTTTGTTGTGGGTAACGATAACAAACTGGCTGTCTTTGCTGAAGTTTCGGATGATATTATTGAATTTATCAATATTTGCATCATCGAGCGGAGCATCGACTTCATCAAAAATACAGAAGGGTGCAGGTTTCAGCAGATACATGCTGAATAAAAGCGCCGTGGCAGTCAATGTTTTTTCTCCACCCGAAAGCTGATTAATTGACAGCGGTCGCTTGCCTTTGGGTTTGGCGATGATTTCAATCTCTGAATCAAGTGGTTTGTTGGGATCCACTAGCCTGAGGTCGCATTCATCTCCCTCCGTGAAAAGAGAACGGAAAACACGGACGAAATGCTCTTTGATTTTATTGAACGAATCCATAAAAGTCTGACTGGCAACTATTTCAATCTCACTGATGGTGCTCAACAGGGATTCTTTGGCCTTTACCAAGTCATCTTTTTGCGCGATAATAAAATCATTGCGCTGTTTGATTTCCGTATACGCTTCCATAGCCATCGGGTTGATTGGACCCATGTTGTCCAGGCGTTCCCGGATCTTGCTTACGTCCTGACGTATTTTCTCGACATCTGCCTGAGCAAGAATTTCTGCCTCCTCTGGAGTAGTTTGACCAACCACTGAGTCAAGGTCAACATTGAACTCAACCGAAAGGCGTTCCTTCACTGAATTCAGCTGCATTTTGCTTTCGTTCAGTGTATTAAGAAGTTCCATGAGCAGGGTATCAATATTCTGACGAAGGTGTTGGACTTCCCGAAGGTCTTTTTCAATGTTGTCTATATTTCCACGGGATTCGTAATACTCGCGCTCAGCTTCGCTCAACCCTTTTTCCATGCCTTCCTTTTCGGAATACATGCTGACGAGTTCATCCTCGTGCGTCTGGGTGGAATCAACAATTATTTTGATCTCCTCCTGGTTTTTCTGGAGTTCTTCCGAGTTCACCTGGATCCGTTGTCCGCTCTGATCCATAGACTCCTGCTTGAATCGCATTTCCTGGTCTATGTTTTTGACCCGATTTTCCTGTTGGTGGAAGAAAATATTCTGTTCATTGAAAGCCGCAGATTTCTGACCGAGCATTTCCGAGTTGGCGGAAAGGTCTTCACCGATAAGGGAAAGTTTCTTCTCCTGTTCTATCAGATCAATTTGGACGGTTTGCGCCTTAGGCCGTAATGCATCCAGCTCGATTAGCAGTGTATCAATTTTTTCCAGGATGTCTTCTCTTCGCAAGTCGGCATTGCTCAGCATGTTTGAAAACTGTTCGCGTTTGGTGCGAACCGAAACAAATTCCTCATTCACCTGACGCAGAGAATTCTGAACATTTTCTATTTCATGACGCAGCTTATTATTCCGGAGTTTCTCGAAATCACCCTGTTTCTATACAAGACTTGTTCTTATCTCATCAAGTTTAGTATTAAGTTCCTTGATCTCTTTTTCCAGTTTTTCCAGATTTTTCGCCCTGCCAATTTTCTTGCCCTCGAACAATCCTACGGAACCTCCTGAAATGCTGAATCTTCTTCTCGTTAACTTTCCGTTTTTTGTAATGAATGTGTTTTCATCGCTGGCAGGAATATTTTTTACGTCGCCTTCATAGATATAAACCCGGTCAAGAATAAACGACATGAGTTTTTTATACTTCGGATCGAATTCAATGATCTGTGTGGCCGCAAAGGCATTGGAATATATTCTGGTGGAAGCGGATTCAAATTTTTCAAAGGCGTCCAAAATGAAGAAGTGTGCTTTACCTTTTGACGCATCACTGAGTATGTTAATGGCTTCATAAGCTTCTGACTCATGTTCCACTATGTAGTAATTGAGATACGGTTCCAGAAAATTCTCAATGGAAACACGATACTCTTCAGAGGTGGTAAGAATATCAGAAAGCAACGGGGCATTTTTCGCGATTTTCTTTTTGAGGAATTTAATGGCCTCAGGAAATCCCTCCAGATTTTCAACCAGTGATTTTGTGAGGCTGAATTCGTTTTGACGGGCGTCCAGTTTGCGGTTGGTCACGTTCATTTCTTCGCGAATCATCTCAATGGTTTTCTCCAGGGACGACGTTCTCGACTGAACGTTTTCTTCTTCTTTCTTCAACGCATCCAGGGCGTCAGTTTTTTGACCGATATCTTCCTGCAGAATAATCAGCTTCTTTTCAAATTCTACCAGGCTCGCGTTTTGTTGGGAGGTGTCGGTAGCAGTGCGTTCCAGCTCTTGTTTCAATGAAGAAACCTGTATCTCCCGTATTTCAACATCCTTGTTTACCTGGAAGGTCTCTTCCTGACGTTCGCGCTGGATCTGACGAATCGAATCTGATTGCGATTGCAGGGAAGTCGTTTTTAACTTTTGCGCTTCGTAATCCGACTTTAGGTGGTCGAGCTTCTGATTGATCTCCAAAAGAATTTGCTCGGCGGCAATTTTTTCGTTCTCCAGGCTCTGAATACTGAAGCGCGCGCGCTCATTGCTTTTTTTATCCTGCTCAATCTGATCGCGAAGACCGCTGGCCCTGTCGTTCAGATATTTTAACCTTTCATTTTTGATCTGCTTCTCACTTTCGTAGTGGCGAATTTTGGAAACGAATTCGTTGATAGCCTTCTGGCGTGAAGAAAGCGTTTTTTCCTTTAGGATTAATTCCGCTTTTGCTTTTTCAATAGCCGCGTCCTTTTCGGCAATGTCGGAAGTGAGCGCGATCTTACGGTCATTTTCATCGGCAATCTGTGCGTTGATTGTATTGAACTTTTCTTTTTGCCTGTTCACTACAACTTTAGCCAGGTGGATGCTTTTTTCCTTGTAATCTTCTTTGATCTTGTAATAATTCTCTGTCTGCTTTGCCTGTTTTTCCAGGCTCTTCATGTTCTTTTCTATCTCAAAGAGAAGGTCTTCAACGCGCTCCAGATCGGCATCGGTATCTTCAAGCTTTTTCAGCGTTTCTTTTTTTCGCTTTTTAAACTTTGAAATGCCGGCCGCTTCCTCAAACAATGTTCTGCGGCTGTTATCCTTGTCATTCAGCAGATCATCCACCATACCCAGTTCTATGATGGCATAGCTATTGGAAGCCACCCCGGTGTCCATAAAGAGATTGGTAATGTCTTTGAGACGGCAGGTTACGCCATTCAACAGATATTCACTTTCTCCCGAGCGGTAAAGCCTTCGGGTAATGGTGATCTGAGAATACTCTGTCGGAAGAATGTTCTTCGTATTGTTGATGGTGAGAGAAACCTCCGCCATCTGCTGCGCTGACCGCTGACTCGTGCCATTGAAAATTACGTTCTCCATTTTTTCGGAACGCAAGGCACTCGTCTTCTGCTCTCCTAACACCCAACGGATCGAGTCAACAACATTTGACTTTCCACATCCGTTAGGACCAACAATCCCGGTAATACCTTCGTCAAAATTAATTACGATTTTGTCGGCAAAACTCTTGAAGCCTTTAATCTCCAGTTTCGCTAATTGCATGCTAATAGTGGTTGTAGTGGTTGTGCCCCTTTTAAGGATGAAGATCATTCGCGAACAGAAGTATTTGACGAACGCTAATTTTCAACGACAACAAAAAAGGAGGCAGGCAAAGATAAGCCACTGAAATCTGCAATTCAAAATAAAAAACCCGTGAACCCTAAATGAGACTCGAAACCGATAGAAATCAGCGCAATAGGCTTTTTAAAATATTTTATTAATTTTGTTTAATGGATGCTCAGTTTTGGATTTATATTATTATAGGTGTAATTTTTTTCTTAAGCAAATTGCTTAAGAAACCTGAACAGCCATCTGAGGAGGGTCAGGACCGTAGACCGGAGAGGAGAACTGCCTCTCAATCTGCACAAACAACCAACGAAAAACCTAAGCAACTTACCTTTGAGGAGCTTTTAAGAGAAATAACCGAAGGCAAGCAACCCCCAAAACCTCAGCCTGCGCCAACCCGTAGATACGAGAGTTACGAGGATGATCTGAAGGATGAAGCCCAGAGCCTGGAGGAAGTGGAAATCGTAAAAAATGATGAAGCGGTTTTCAAAACTTATGAACAGGCTAAAAGTCAGGTCTTTCAACGGTCATCCCTTGAGGATACCTTAAAGTTAAAAGATACTGTTATGGACTTTGGTAAGTTCAAAGAGTTTGAGGTAAAAAAGAAAAAGAAGCTGTCAGACGATTATATGAAGACTTTTCGGAACCCTGAGGGCATGAAGCAGGCCTTTGTGATGAGTGAGATTCTGAAAAGAAAGTTTTAATACGCCAAAATTTTGATTTTTTAAGCTAAATATTACCCGAATTGGGTAAATGATTTTTTAGATAAACAGTACCAAAGCGTAATCCAGACCTTTATTTATGGATTATTGGGTTACTATAACTTTTCGAAGGTTATTTATTGCTACTGATTTTGTTTTGTTTTTGATAGATTTACCTCAACCTGTATGAAACTAAGGTGTAGTCCCTACAACCCAGTCTACTTTGTTGTTTTTTTAGGGATTTTGGTGGTTTGTCTTACCTCGTTTGCCCATGCGCAATGCCAGGCCGACTTCACCTATCAATCCTATTCTTCCGAAAAAAAATCCCCCTCTGGCAAAATTGAGATCACCCTGAAAACTTCAGATTCTCCTATGTATACTTTTAAGGTATATCAAGTGGAAGGAGCCATCACGCTGGTTCAAACCAAGCAGGCTTCTTTGAGAGATAAAGTCACTATTGAACACCTTAAACCATCAACCTATTTCGTAAGAATTGAATGGGGCGAATCGTGTTATAAAACTATCGGTGGACTGGATGGGATTATTATAACCGCGAAAGACCAATAAGATGAATCAATTCTTTACCAAAATCTTATTCGTTACCATTTTAGTCGCATCGGCTGCCATTAATTTGCAGGCAGGATGTCCCACCCCGGCAATGACGGTAATCGAAGTGTGTAATGATGCTGGTGGAAATGGAACTATCCGGGCCTATTTTTATGACGGTGATCCTGCGCTTTCGTACGTCCTTTTTAGCCTATCACCTCCGGGACCAGTATCGAATCCGTTTGGTCCTATAACGGTCAATACTTCTATTCCTCTAAAAGGCGCGGTTGCCGCCGTTGAGTTTGGTCTGGTTCCTAACGGCGATTATATTATCCGTGTTAACTGCTCACCCAGTGGAACACTCACTTTAGGTGGCTTTGGAATTAATGTCAATTCCGCCAATGCTTTGCTCGTAACGCCAACCGTTGACAAGGATTGTAATCCGCTTACCGGGCTGGGAAATGCTGACGGATCGATTAACCTGAATATTTCAGGCGGTGTTGCACCTTATAATATTACCTGGACTGCGGTCGTGACACCCATTGCAAACAGCATTGCCCCTGTGGCGGGGATTTATCCTTTTCCCAATCTTGATGGGGGCGCTTATACAGTTGAAATTGCGGATGCCAACAATTGTATCGTTACCCTGAATATAACGGTACCGGGAACGACACTGCCCCTGGCTGGCAGCGATCAGGTTGCGTGCGGAGGCGCGGCAACATTGAGCGCCAATTCCCCGGCAGTCAATGAAACCGGTACCTGGACCGGCCCCGCAGGAGTTACCTTCACACCCAATGCCAACACCCCGACTGCGCAGGCCAATAATCTGGCGCCAGGTTCAAATATCTTGCGATGGACGATTACAGACAACACGGCAATTTGTCCCGCGAATTTTGATGAAGTGGAATTTATTTTCTCTCCCGCAATAAATCTCTCTGCGTCTATCACCAATGTATTGTGTAACGGTGCCAGTACTGGCGCGATCAACCTGGCCGTCACCGGTGGTACTGGTCCCTTCACTTTTCTGTGGAGCAACGCTGCGGTTTCTGAAGATCTCGTTAACGTCCCTGCAGGTACTTACAGTGTTACTGCTACCGACGCAACATTATGTACATCCACATTAAGTAATCTAATTGTTAATAGCCCGGCATCCGCTGTAAGCGCAACCACATCCAAGGTAGATGTTGCTTGTTACGGTGGGGCTACCGGCTCTATAACCATTACCGGCGTGGGCGGAGTTGCCCCTTATGACTTCTCCAAAGACGGTGGGGTGATTTATGCTGCCATGAATCTTGCGAATCATACTTTTGTCGGACTGACGGCTGGCAATTACTCTCTGCGCGTTCGGGACGCGAATGGTTGCGAAACCGCTTTAGTGCCTGTAACAATAACAGAACCATCTGTTGTAAGCGGAACTTTCACGCAAGTGAATGTTACCTGCTTCGGAGGCAGTAATGGATCTATTTCCATTACCGGTGCGGGAGGGGTAGCACCCTATGATTTTTCTATTGACGGCGGTGCAACTTACAGTGTGCTGAATGTTGCCAGCAACACCTTTGCCTCTTTGGCCCAGGGAAGTTATAACCTGTTTGTGAGGGATGCCAACAACTGTATATCAGCAGTAATAACGGTAACGCTAACGCAACCTGCTGCCGTGAGCGGTACAACGAGCCAAACTAATGTTGCCTGTTTCGGCGGCAACACGGGGTCCATCACCATTACTGGGGCCGGGGGAACAGGACTTTATGATTTCTCCATTGATGGAGGCGTCACCTACCCGGCATTGAACGCGGCTGCCAATACTTTTACAACATTAACGGCAGGAAACTACAACCTCCGCGTCAGGGATGACAACAATTGCGTATCAATAATAATACCGGTAACCATTACCCAGCCAGCCGCAGGCGTGAGCGGAACCACATCAAAGGTAGATGTTGCCTGTAACGGCGGGTCTACTGGTTCAATTACGATTACCGGCGTAGGCGGAGTTGCCCCTTATGACTTCTCCAGAGACGGAGGCGCAACTTATCCGGTATTGAATGTGGCAAATACTACCTTTTCAGGTTTGTCGGCAGGACCCTACGATCTTACCGTAAGGGATGCCAATAACTGTCAGACCGGAATTATTTCTGTATCCATCACCCAACCACCTGTTGTAAGCGGAACTTTCACGCAAGTGAATGTCACCTGCTTCGGAGGCAGTAACGGATCTATATCCATTACTGGTGGGGGAGGCGTAGCACCCTATGATTTTTCTATTGACGGCGGTGCAACCTACAGTGTGCTGAACGTTGCGAACAACACCTTTGCCTCTTTGGCACAAGGAAGTTACAACCTGACCGTAAGGGATGCCAACGACTGTATATCGGCGGTGATACCGGTAACTATAACGCAACCTGCTGCAGTGAGCGGTACAACAACCCAAACTAATGTTGTCTGTTTCGGAGGCAACACGGGGTCGATCACTATTACCGGAGCCGGGGGAACAGGACCTTATGACTTCTCCATTGATGGGGGCACAACCTACCCGGCCCTGAACGTGGCAGCCAACACGTTTACGACCTTAACCGCAGGAAACTACAACCTCAGAGTCAGAGACGCCAACAATTGTGAATCAATAATAACACCGGTAACCATTACCCAGCCAGCCGCAGGCGTGAGCGGAACCACATCAAAGGTAGATGTTGCCTGTAACGGCGGGTCTACTGGTTCAATTACGATTACGGGCGCAGGCGGAGTCGCGCCATATGATTTTTCTATTGATGGAGGAACCACCTATCCGATACTGGATGTGGCAAATGGTACTTTTCCAGGTTTGTCGGCAGGACCCTACAACCTTACCGTAAGGGATGCCAATAATTGTCAGACTGCAGTTATTCCCGTCTCCATTACGCAGCCGGCCACTGTCGTCAGCGGAACCTTCACGCAAGTGAATGTTACCTGCTTCGGAGGCGGTAACGGGTCTATTTCCATTACTGGTGCGGGGGGTATAGCGCCTTATGATTTTTCTATTGACGGCGGTGCAACCTACGGTGTACTGAATGTTGCCAGCAACACCTTTGGCTCTTTAATACAAGGAGGTTATAGCCTGACCGTGAGGGATGCCAACGACTGTATATCTTCAGTGATACCAGTAACCATAACACAACCAGCGGAAGTCACTGCAGTAACGAGTGCCAATGGACCCACCACGATCTGTGCCGGCTCTCTGTTACCCGATATTATTTTTATGTTTACCGGAACCGCACCCTACGATTTCACCTATACGGATGGCACAACACCGGTAAACATTACCGGTCATAACAGCACTGGTTTTACCATTACTACTGCCCCGGCAGGAACTTATTCCGTCACGGCATTAACGGGCGCAAATGGATGTGTGTCCTCAAATTTAGGTGGGTCAGTCGTCATTACTGTGGACGCGGCCGCGGTTGCAGGAGCAGGGGGGGATCAGTCGATTTGCTCAGGCAACGTGGCAACTTTGGCGGGAGCTTCTGTTGGCGGTTCGGCAACAAGCGCCGCATGGAGCGTCGTGAGTCAGCCACCAGGTGGTGATGGTTTATTGAGTAACACAGCCCAGACTGCGACCCCATCAACCGTAACTTTTTCGGCAACGGTAGCCGGAGCTTATACTTTAAGGCTGACCACCAATGATCCTGCCGGGGTATGCAATGCCGTTTCAGATGATGTTGTAATCACGGTTCAATCGGCCGCGACCGTGGATGCAGGAAACCCTCAAACCACTTGTGTTCTTGGTCAAGTGACATTAGCCGCGACGTTCTCAGGGACTACAAGTGTCCTTTGGTCCACTTCAGGGGATGGGTCTTTTAACAATCCTGCGCTGGCCAATGCAGTTTACACCCTTGGCCCGAATGATCTTACAACCGTAACCCTAACCCTTACAACGGGAGGGCCATGCGCTTCTGTAAATGATAATGTGGTTATTACGGTAAACCCTGCACCAACGGTGGACGCCGGTGTACCCCAAACGATTTGTTCAACAAGTGCTATTTCTCTGAATGCTTCGTTTGGTGGCTCTGCTACAGGATTGATATGGACATCTTCCGGAAATGGAACCTTTGATGATAATACAGATACCAATGCAACGTATACCCTGGGTTCAGTTGACCTGACGAATGGCTCGGTAATGCTAACCGCGACGGCTACTGGTAGTTGCTCCGGAACGTCCGATAATGTGACCATCACCATTAACCCGGCTGCAACAATTGATGCCGGCACTCCTCAGACCGTTTGTGTGGGTAGTACCATTACACTGGATGGCACTTTAACCGGATCGGCAACGAGCGTAACATGGACTAGGTCCGGAGATGGAACTTTTAATAATGTTAACGACCCGGATCCGATCTATACACCAGGAATAAATGATCGGACCACTGGTACCGTAACGCTCACCGCAACCTCTAATAATCCGGCCGGGCCATGCCCCGCGGCAACAGACAATGTCCTGATCACAATTATTCCCGTACCGGGAGATCAAATCACTGCTGGAAATGAAACATGGATCGGCTATGTGTATAACGACCTGGGCGACCCCACCGCGGTACCAGCCAAAATAAATTTTGCCAACAGCAAATACCGTGGTTTTGTAAACGAAGCGGATATTGATAATATGAGTGGTGCATCGACGTATGATCTGGCTACAGATGAATTTGATCTGAACCTGGGCTTAGCGTTATCGATACAAGGCACGAACGTGTGCGGCTCTTATCTAAATAACTTCAGTGTCCGATACAAAATGAGTAAGACCTTGCCGAAAGGCATTTACAGGTTTACGGTTGGGGGTGATGATGGCGTAAGATTACTGATCGATGGTGTTAATGTTCTTCCGGTAGCAGCATTTGATTTTCAATCCTACACTTCCTACACTTCTGTTCCAATATGTCTGTCGGCAGGTGTGCATGCATTTGAAATTCATTATTTTGATAATACTGCTCAGTCCCGTCTTACTTTTAATTATGAGGAAGTTCCTGTTCTCAATACAACGTCTCCGGTAGCCGTTTGTATCAACTCAGCCGCCCCGGTTTTAACTGCGAGCAGTACAGACGTGGATGTTCTCGGTTTTAATTGGTATAAGGGTGTTGTTTTGGTGGGAACGGGGGGAAGTTATACGCCATCCGCGGCCGAATTAAATATGACAGCAGTCGGTACTGAAACTTTTAACGTGGCTTCCATATACGCCTGCGGAGAAACGGTACCTACTAATGTAGTAGTGAACGTTCTGAACGCTGCTACCCTCGCAATCAATCCCGAAACTGTTTGTGCATCCGGTGGCGTGGTAGATCTGAGATCATTGGTGGCGGAATCGCCTTCAGGAGGCACTTTTGTTTTCGCAGGGCACCCGAATATTTCAGGTAATAATTTTGATCCTTCCGGCCTGGCGGGAAGTACCATACCCATTACGGTTAATTATTCATCGGGATCCTGTAGTGCCCCCCAGGGAACGTTAAATCTCACAGTCACTGGTTCCGCATTAATCACAGTGCCTGCAGCCTCAGTTTCTTCCTGCGAAACAGCGCCCGATATTGACCTGACAACTTTGGTTTCTGCATCTCCTTCCGGAGGCACCTTTATATTCTCGGGTACACAAGTGACTGGGAGTACCTTCAATCCTTCCGGCCTTTCCGGTGCGCAGACCATAACCGTAAACTACAGTATCGGAAGCTGTACAGCACCAGTCGCATCCTTTCAAATCAACGTTACAAATAGTGCCACGCTCGCAATTAATTCCGCGAACGCTTGTCAAAATGGTGGCCTCGTAAATTTACTTACGCTGGTTACCGCTACGCCAACTGGTGGAACATTTGCCTTTTCAGGAACCGGGGTTTCAGGGAGTGCCTTTAATCCTTCAGGTCAATCAGGTATTATAAATATTGTTGTCAATTATGATATCAATGGCTGTACGGCAAATGGCAACGTGCAAATTACCGTATTAAATCCTACGAATCCTGCCTGTGGAGGAAGTGGAAGCTGTGCCTCGGTTATTATTGTACCTAAGCCGGAATCGGCAACCTGTACGAATTCAGATGGCAGGGTAGTATTTAGCATAAAACCGTTCGTACCTGCAGTAAACAATACGGGGGTAAAGATTTCATTTGTTGGCATCTCGTCCACTAACCTGTCCATTTCCCGAACGAATTTTAATGACAGTATTTTCAATAACATACCAAAGGGTACCTATGATTATAGCATTGAGTATGGCGACCCTTCCTGTATAAAGACAGGCCAATTCACTATTGATCAATCGGGTACAGTAGCCACTCCGATAGCCTCCAATATTACTAGTCCGGTTTGCTTCAATACGGCCACTGGTGGATTGACCCTTAGTGTGCCGGGAGAAACGGGGAATGTACTGGAGTGGTCTTTAGACGCTGGAATATTGGATCCCTTTAAGCCATTTACCGCAGGGGGGCAGATATCGGGAATACCAGCGGGAACATCACCCACTTTTGAACGCGTTATTAGCGTACGGCGAAATGTTGGCGATCCATGTTATGCTTCAGTGACAGTTGTCATACCTGAAGTAGTAACTAATATAACGGCCACCTTTAATATTGTCCCGTCAACTTGTAACGGAAATGACGGAGCCATCACCAGCATCCTTTCTTCAGGAGGTAACGGAATTCCTTATTCGTTTTCCATCGATTTAGGAGCCTCTTATCAAACGGCAACAAGCTTCAACGGCCTGGCTGGTGGAAGTTATACCCTTCGCGTAAAGGATGCGGCAGGATGTGAAAATAATTTTACCGCCAACGTCACCTTTCCTGGGTTTATTAACTCTGCCATCAGCAAACAAAATGCAGATTGCACAAACGATGGAAATAGCGGTTCAATATCGGTTACGATAAATGACCCGGGTGTTTATCAGGTTGCATTAAGCACTGATCAGTTCAATGAACCCGCAGACAACCTTTACCAATCGTATTCGAATCCTTCAATAACATTTGGGCAACTTTCACGAGGCCAGTATTTTGTTTATTTGAAATCAAATACGGCAGCGTGCCCTACGCGAAGCGCTCCCATCAACATATTCGGAGTCTATGCCATTAATTTCGATATGGAGCCCAGTTGCAATGGCAATGAGTTATCAATAACGCTGGTTAATATTACCGGAGAAACCACAGGGGCCCCGCTGGAAGTTCAGATTTCTAAAAAACTAAGCACGGATCCTCCTGAAATAATCTATACGCAATTTCCGCTGGATGGACAGATTTTTCTAGCCTTCAATCAGCATGTTTTCTTGCAGACACCTGGAGAATACCGGATAAAGATCATTCAGTACCAGAATGAGGTTGTCTGCACTATGTCATCGCAGGTAATTGATTTCACGGTGCCAGTACCGATGTTTGCCCGGGCAGGTGCCGTTGAAGAGTCCTACCCTGATGTAGCTACAGGAAAACTCCACATTACAGGTTTTGTTGGAGGCTTAAATCCCTACGATGTGCGGATAGAATTGGACTCAGCTTCCAGCTTTGCCTTACCCGCCTATGAAACGAATTTTGAAGTCGTAGGGTTAAACGGAAATCAACAATTCGAAAAGATTTATGAAAAAGTTCCTGCGGGGCGTTATCTGGTTGAAGTCATTGATTCCCTGGGCTGTAGTATTCAGTTTTTTGCACGCGTGCCGCTGGATAAGGATATCTTTATTCCAAACGTATTCACACCTAACGGCGATGGCTCCAATGATGTATTTTTCATTCGCAATCTGCCAACACTACCCTCGGCAAATGAATTGATTGTCAGTAATCGTTGGGGCAAACAAGTTTTTGTCTCTGAAAATTATCAGAATAACTGGGATGGTGAAGGAATCGTAGATGGAATTTATTTCTACCGGTTGATGGTAGAGCAGGGCGATCCCATGATAGGTTGGATCGAAATCATTCGCGGACAGAAACCTTAATGTATATTTTCCAGAAACTGTAAGGTGTCGACATTGTCGGCATAATCCCAAAGCTGAGGAAATTGAGCCTGACCAAACGGGACGAAAATGGGGTTTGATTTCCCAACGATACATTGGATTTTAGAAGAGGCCAGTTGTAATTTTTCTGAAAGGTCCCCCGTGTTTTCATACCGCTCATAATACACTACGGAAATTGGTGATACCAGCCTTTCGCTCTCCTGGAGCAGTACATATCCGGAGTCATAAAATGGTTTTTTGTTAACCAGTAATATCGATTTCTGGTAATCATAATTGTTGTTGTATTTATGTTGATGGATGATATTCTCATACATTTTCCATCCTTCAATAAGGCGTACAGGGTCGTAATCTTTTGGAAAAAAAATCTTAGAAACATTTCTGCAACCCAATCCGAAATAGGTAAAAACATCCTTTCCGAGAAGATCAATTTCCGATGAAGTTTCATCACCCGTCAGAACCGCGCAGGATGATCTGTTCTTCCGGATAATGTGAGGATATTTTCCGAAGTAATAGTGAAAATAACGAGCCGAATTATCGCTTCCGGTGGCGATTACTGCATCGAAATTTTTGAGACGCTCCGCAATAGTTATCAGAGGGGCAAATCGCGGTTCGATCTCCTTTAGTTTTTCAGCAATAAAGGTGAGCAACACCGAATCTTTGGAGGATAATTTCACCAGCACTGCATGGCCACTGATCAAAACCGTTAAAAAGTCGTGGAAGCCAGCGAGCGGGATATTTCCAGGCATGACCAGGGCAATTTTCTTCGCTGCATTCTGGGTCAAATGATATCGCCCTATCCATTGTTCCAATTTTTTCCGGTCAAGGTAGTTACTCAAACCCTTGACGGCCAACCTGACACTGGCATCTGTGAACCAGGGGTTCTCGTTTTTTATCTTATCAAATAGTTGATCCCATTCTTCTGCATCGATTGCAGTGAGATGATTGCCTAGTTTTTCAAAAGCACCCAACCTATCTTCTAAAGTCATAAACTTTTGAAGGGGTAATATCGTTTGTAGAGTAACATTTTGGGCGTATTTTTGTGTTTTAGATTCAAAAGTAGGAAAAGCATGGCAATAATGATTACCGACGAGTGCATCAACTGTGGTGCATGTGAACCTGAGTGCCCTAACACCGCCATATATGAAGGCGGTCGTGAGTGGAACTGGGCGGGTGGTACTAAATTGGAAAAAGTTGATTTAGAAGACGGATCGGCCATTGACGGGAAGACCCCACAAACGCCTGTATCCAATGAATTTTATTATATCGTTTCGGGAAAGTGTACTGAATGTATGGGCTTCCACGAGGAACCCCAATGTGCCGCTGTTTGCCCTGTTGATTGCTGTATTCCTGATCCAGATTATGTTGAGGCTAAAGGAGAACTTTTGACTAAAAAGGCGTGGCTTCACCAGGAGGTGGAGCAGAGTAGTTGAGGGATATAGGGGTAAGGGATTACCTCATTTTCACCCGTTTGATTAAATAGGTTTGCAGGACTGAATTAAAGTCACTTTGAACGTCGGCTTCTACGAAATCTATTTTGTATTGATTGCATCGCATTTTCAAGCTTTTGTGAAATTTCTCCGCCTCCAGTCTGTATTGTTGTTTTACATCACCTGGATTCAGTTTGATTTTTTCATTGGTTTCAAGATCAATGAATTCCATGGGTCTTTCCTCGAAATCGAATAATAATTCTGTTTGATTATCCATTACGTGAAAGACAATCACCTCGTGCTTATTGTGTTTCAGATGTTGAAGCGCTTTAAAAAGGTCATCTGTATTTTCATTTCCGTCAAACATGTCACTGAAAATTATTACCAGGGACCTTTTATGGATTTTTTCGGCAATTTCATGAAGGATCTGACCGACTTCAGTACGAGAGGCTACCGGTTCCTCATCTTCCAGATTTCCCAGAATGGTAAATATTTTATCAAGGTGGGTTGGTGTAGATTTTACCGGAGTAAGCATTTTAATCTGATCAGAAAACAAGCACAATCCAACGGCATCCCGCTGCCGGTTCAAGAGATAACTCAATGCCGACGCAGCATAAATGCTGAATCTCATCTTCGACTTGCTCTTCACGGGGTAAAACATGGATGGCGAAACATCCAGGGCAATGAGGCATCGCAGGTTGGTTTCTTCCTCATACCGTTTTGAGTATAGCCTGTCCGTCCTGGCATAAACCTTCCAGTCGATGTGCCGTGTGCTTTCTCCGTCATTATATAAGCGGTGTTCGGCAAATTCAACCGAGAATCCATGATAGGGTGATTTATGGAGCCCTGTGATAAATCCTTCCACCATCTGACGGGCAAGTAATTCCAGGCTCGAATGCTGGGCTATCTGATGAAGTTTTATACTCACGGATATTGGAAATTCAGGATATTCAGTGCTATTTTAAGAGGTTTTTTATGACAATACCGGGTTTTTCCCAAACTATTCTTGAGCGTTAGTTTTGCAATAATTTCCCAAAGTATTATCTTCAAATAACCAAAGGTTAAACCTAACACTAAAATTGAAGGATTGTGGAAGAAAACAAGACAAACGGCAGGGAAGAAATTTTCTCCGAGAAAGTAAAAGCCGGTAAACGCACCTATTTCTTTGACGTCAAAGCTACCCGTTCTAATGATTATTACCTGACCATTACCGAAAGCAAGAAGCGTTTCAAGGAAGATGGATTCACCTACGAAAAACACAAGATATTCCTCTATAAAGAGGATTTTAATAAGTTTCTCGATGCTTTAACAAATACGGTCAATCATGTGAAGCATGAACTTATGCCAAACGTTGATTTCACCCAATTTGATCATCCTCACGAAAGAGAAGAGACCACCGTTGCGGCAGAAACTCCTTCCAATGGAAGGGCAACTGAGGTTGACACTGATTTGAAATGGGACTAACCTAAATTAAACCTATTCCTGTCAAAAAACCCCAGTTATGGGGTTTTTTGCTTTTAAAGCCGCCTTTTCTGATAATCAATGAACGGGTCATGGCATTACACCCCGCTGTTTTTTCTAAATCCCGAAAATCTGGTCATATTTGCGCCCTTAATAGGATTTTATGGGACTTCAGTGTGGCATAGTAGGCTTGCCAAATGTGGGTAAATCGACGTTATTTAATTCGATATCAAATAATAAAGCGGAGGCTGCTAACTTCCCCTTTTGCACCATTGAACCGAACGTTGGCGTCATTTCTGTACCTGATAACAGATTAAAAATATTGGAGGAACTCGTTCACCCGCAACGCGTTTTGCCCACGACCATTGAGTTTGTAGACATTGCCGGCCTCGTAAAAGGGGCTAGCAAAGGGGAAGGTTTAGGCAATCAGTTTTTAGCCAATATCCGCGAAGTCGATGCCATCGTACATGTAGTGAGGTGTTTTGATAACGACAACATTGTTCACGTTGATGGTAAAGTAGACCCAGTCGCAGATAAAGAAATCATTGATACGGAATTACAATTAAGGGATCTTGATTCAATAGAAAAAAAAATAGCCAGAGTAGAACGGACGGCAAAAAGTGGCGATATCAAAGCCAAAAAGGAGCTTTCCGCACTTCAATTGTTTAAGGAAACTTTATTATCCGGAAAAAATGCACGCGCCCTGGTGGTTGATGAAGAAGACAAACGTGCGGTGGCAGATCTTCAATTGTTAACAGCCAAGCCGGTAGTGTATGTAGCGAATGTAGACGAAGCCTCTATTCATACAGGCAACAGGCACGTAG
>JBDSIM010000132.1:0-3543 GCA_039917935.1 Cyclobacteriaceae bacterium
ACCGCTTTTGCTAAAATTAAGATGCGCATTCGTGGGACGTTGTTGGCGAGTGCGGTTATTGGAGATAATTAGATGTTAAGTGATGATAATGAAGAATTACGTATTTCAGCACTTGAGAATGTTAAAAGTATTGCGGCGGTCCGGAATCGTATGGAAGAAGAATTTGCAGTTAAAATAAAGGAGCTTGGGGACTCTGAAGTACGAATGAAGATTGCTCTGGGAGAATCTGAGGCGGCCCGGGAGATCAACGCCGCTATACTGATGGAATTAACTGAGGAACGAGAAACGCTGGAAACGCTTAATCACTTGGCACCAATTCTGGCTTCAAATTTAGATTTGGAATCTTTAGTCCAACAGGTCACAAATCAAGCCACAAAAATTACCGGCGCTGCTTTTGGTTCTTTTTTTTATAATGTTATCAATGAAGATGGAAAAGCATTGATGCTTTACACGATTTCCGGAGCGTCCAAAGAAGCTTTTTCCAGTTTTGGGATGCCGCGAGCAACGGAAATATTCGGCCCGACTTTCCGGGGGGAAGGCACCATAAGATCTGACGATATAACTGCTGATCCACGCTACGGACAAAACAAACCCTATCATGGTATGCCCGTTGGCCATTTGCCAGTGAAAAGCTATTTGGCTGTACCCGTTGTATCACGGACCTGTGAAGTTATAGGGGGGCTTTTTTTTGGTCATCCTGATAAGGCCATTTTTTCGAACCGCGATGAACGCATTGTTGAAGGTGTTGCTGCCTTAACCGCTGTTGGAATCGATAACGCCCGACTATATGAACAGGTAAAACAGGGGAAGAAAAAAGCGGAAACAGCGAGCAAGGCAAAAACTGACTTTTTAACTACTATGAGTCATGAAATAAGGACGCCGATGAATGCAATTATCGGTCTTTCCACTATTCTTTCATTAAGTTCGCCGCTTACGGCAAAACAAACGAACTTTATAAAAACGCTTCAGTCTTCGGCAGATTCACTGCTCGCATTGATAAATGACCTGCTCGATATTTCCAAAATCGAGGCCCAAAGCGCTGAGCTCGAAAATGTTCCATTTTCATTGTATAAACTTGTTGAAGAAGTTGTCAGCATGATTTCGGTCCAGGCGAAAGAAAAAGGACTCAAATTCACCGCCGATTTCGAAAGCGTACAAAAGTTGATTTTTTGTAGTGATCCGACAAGGTTACGCCAGATATTAAATAATCTCTGTGGTAACGCCGTTAAATTCACTGAGTACGGAAAGGTATCGTTAAAGATATTGAAAGAAGAGGGAAATGATATTGGTCTTGCTAAACTTTCCTTTATCGTTTCAGATACGGGGATAGGCATTCCTGAGGAAAAGCTGGATCTCATCTTTGATAAATTTGTTCAAGTCGATATGTCCATAAATCGCCGTTACGAGGGAACTGGTCTTGGATTGTTTATAATGAAATGCCTTGTTACCGCTATGGGAGGTACTGTTTCCGTAAAAAGTAATATGAATGGTGGTTCGGAGTTTACTGTTTGTTTGGAACTTCGCCTCGCATCAGATGAACTTTCTGATCTAAACGAACAAATGATCCCAACCTCACAAAAATCTATCCCAAGTAAAAAACCTTGCATTCTCATTGTAGAGGATCATGAGGCCAATATACTGGTGGCTAGCGCATTTCTGGATAGCCTTGGATATGATTATGACGTCGCAAGAAATGGAACCGAGGCATTAAAAAAAATCAAAGCACTAGAATATGATGTGGCGCTCATGGATGTGCAGATGCCAGGCTTGAATGGGTATGAGACGACACAATTATTCCGGATCGAAGAAAAGAATGAAAGAAAAAAAAGAATGCCTATAATCGGAGTAACGGCTCATGCGATGGCAGGTGATAAGGAGCGCTGTATTAAGTCAGGAATGGATGATTATATGTCGAAACCGTTTAGCCTAAATGAATTGAGTAATAAAATTATCGCTTTAATAGGAAAGAAAGAATAGTCATGCATTCCATTACTCATTATCAGTGACAGATCATATGTGAAGTGATGAAACAATATTTAGGTAATAAAATTCAAATGTCGGACAGCTGTTACTAATCGTCACGTTTGGTGCACTCTTCTTAACGCTTCTCAACTCCCAGTCCAAACTTATAAGTTAACACCTTAACCAAAGACGTCTTGAATATTCTGCTAACCAGACTTTGGCTATTACAGACCGGCCACAATTATTTTTTCAGAATTTTCTCATCAGAATTCAATATTTTTTTGACATCGGGTGACTATTTTGTAAGACCATAGTTCTTTCCTAATTTGATCGCATCTTCATTAGATGCATCATCAATCCAGGCCGCACGTAATGCCATCAGTGCAGCAGTTCTATTTCCCGATGAACAATGGATTAATACCTTGTCATTTTCTAATTTGGTCAGTACTGAATTTAACAAATTAACATTTTCTTTTGTAAGGTCAGAACTTTCAACAATAGGAATGTTGTAATAAGCCATTCCTGATTTAGTAACGATTGCAGCTTCATTAAAATCTGGCATTTCATTGGGTGCGCGTAAATTAATTACATGCTTCACACCTGCATTATTAAAGGCTTTGAAATCATCTGCCTTGGGTTGTGCGGCAATATACAGATTAATGTTGGGGTGCTTTAATCCCGGCACCCCTTCCAACTCTTTTGGTATTTCAGATGCCCAGGTCGGTAGCGTAACGGTAAAGAATGAAATGGTTATCAGCAGGGCTGCAGAAAAAGTTTTTAACGTGTTCATTTCTCCTGAAATATAAATGACTAAGAATTCGCCTCATTGAAGTTTCTATAGTTCTGATGGAATCGAGACACAAACAATTATTTATTTTTTTTAATTTTTTCCGTAGGAACGTCCGAAGGCGTGCCACGATCTGTATCTTTTATACCCCGAGTTATGTCATCCAAGGCTTGATCCAAGACCCGTTGTGATTCCTCATTTGGTGAACCAGAGCCTGTTCCATCGGAGTCTGTGGATTGTGCACGTTCATGAGGTAATTTTATTTTTTTATTCATTTTTATTTTTGAACGCTATTAAAATTTGTTTTCAAAATTTCCTACTTTAGGTACATAGTAGCAATTTTTTATGAACCAGATCTGTGCGGTATGGCACTTAACGATTCTTTTGCATTCCTTACACTTTCATAACCCAGTTATCTCAATAATTTCTCTATTGAGATAAACAATTTTTTCTTCTTGCGTACGTAACCGCACATACCTTTCATACTCCTATCATTATCATATCTTTCATAGTAAGTACTTTTAGCGGTTAGAAGAAAGAGTATGCGCTATTACTTTAATATTTATTTCATTTTAGGTGACTATATGGCTAAGGAGCTTGTTTCAGAGAAGAAACTTTTAGATATTATCAATGCAATTATTGCAAGCGAGTTCGCTAAAATACAAAAAAAATGTTCGATCAGTGCACTACGCAGAAAAACGTCAAATCCCAATTGGGAGATTCATCAATTTCACACATCCGTCTCTAATTTAAGCGAAAGCAAATATTCTTACGCTTTATATAAACATGCATTG
>JBDSIM010000133.1:0-3782 GCA_039917935.1 Cyclobacteriaceae bacterium
CGGGCGATCCCACAGTTTTATCTTTTGGAAAAGTGATCGCTAATGGTGCCATTAACGTGATTCCGGATGAAGTCTATATGGAAGGAACCTTTCGGGCAATGAATGAAATCTGGCGGAACGAGGCACACCATCGCATGATTAAAATGGCGGAAGATGTCGCTGAAAGTATGGACGGTAGGTGTGAATTTAAAATTGTGCGCGGATATCCCTTCCTGGTTAATGAAGAAAAACTTACCGAAGAAATCAGGCGTGATGCAGTGGCTTATCTGGGTGAAGAAAATGTTCTGGAAGAAGATATCTGGATGGCGGCGGAAGATTTCGCTTATTATTCTCAGGTGGCTGATGCTTGTTTTTACCTTTGTGGTGTAGGTAATATAGAAAAGGGAATTCATGCTTCCCTTCACACACCAACTTTTGATATAGATGAAGATGCGCTTGCAGTCAGCACGGGGTTAATGGCATATATCGCCTTGAAGCGATTGGGAAATTAATTCGTCTGGCTGTAGACGGTATAATTAATCGTAAAATCTGCATATCGATCGTTTGCGGCGATGCTTATACTTAGATTAAATTTGAAACTATTTATTTTGTCGTTGCTGATTGTTAACGGCTTTAAATCTTCTTGTAAATCGATTATATTGATGAAAACATAAAGTTATGGCACAAGGATTTCTCATAGATATGGATGGTGTGATTTACGGGGGTGATGTCATGATTCCTGGAGCGGATGAATTTGTTGCAAACTTACTCATCGAAAAAATCCCTTTTACATTCATGACCAATAATAGTCAGCGCACGCCATTGGAGGTTGTGAGAAAGCTTAAAAAACTGGGCATTGATGTAACTGAAAAACATGTTTATACCAGCGCCATGGCAACCGGAAAGTTTATTGCCAGCCAAAGGCCCAATGGCTCAGCGTATGTGCTCGGCGAGGGGGGCCTCTTGACAAGCCTGCATGAAAGTGGTTTAACATTGGTGGAAACTGACCCTGACTTCGTGGTCTTGGGCGAGGGTAGAAACTTTACGCTGGAAATGGTACAAAAGGCCGTAGACATGATTCTGGCAGGCGCTAAATTCATTACAACGAACCGTGACCCTTCGCCGAAGAGAAAGGGGTGGAATAATTTAGGAATAGCGGCAACTACCGCGATGATCGAAGAGGCCACAGGAACAAAAGCATTTGTTGTTGGAAAACCGGGTCCTGTAATGATGCGTTCAGCCAGAAAATTTATCGGCCTCGAGACCGCTGACACCGTGGTGATCGGTGACACGATGCAAACTGACATACGTGGAGGCGTACAGATGGGATATAAAACGATATTGGTTCTATCAGGCGTTTCAACTCAGGAAGATTTATCGCATTACGCCTTCAAAGCGGATATGATCGTGGAGAGCATTAAAGATATCCGTTTACCATTGATGTGGAACAAGCCGTCGTGACATTGTACAAATAGTTTATAAGGTCCTCTCTGTGGATGGATCATTTGCGATGGAAATAGTCTGGGTGAAAAACTATCATTAATACGACGATGTCGAGCGTGTTCACGAGCATTCTGGGGCATGCATTGGATTTTTCTGCCATTTCTTTTAACCGGTCTAAATGACGTCGTTGAGAATATGTGAAAAATAAAAATCAATTTACCTTCAGCATGGTCAGAACCGTTTCCTCATAAATTTCAATTTGGTTTTGGTATTCCGATTTATCCTTCACCATGGATAAATAGTAATAGGCGCCCTCGATAAAGATAAAAATCAAATCAGCCGTTTTTTCCACGTCCTTAATATCGATGATGTGGTGATCTTTTGCTTCCTGCAAGGTGTCTTTTAAGAGCTCCCTTAAATGGTCGTGCAGTTTCTTATAGTGCGCTTTTATGGTCTGGTCCCTGAATATCAATGCGTAGGCGCTGTAAAATACGCCATCATCAAAAAGCTTATTCCATTTTCGGGAAAAAAGGTTCCGGATAATTTTTTTTAACCTTTCTTTTGGATTAGAGGTGCCGTTCTCCGGATCGTACAATAAACGATATCGCTCCAGAATATACTCGATAAGACCGAGGAGCAGGTCTTGCTTGGTACTGAAATAATGGATGACGAGGCTGGGATTAACCTGAAGTACAGCCGCCACCTTTGCAATGGATGCATTCTCAAGGCCTTCTTTGCGGGCGACTTTGTAAAAGGCCTTAATAATACTTTTTTGGCGTAAAAGTTTCAGACTTTTTCTTCCCATGCCAGGACTTAATTAATTTAACAGTAAAGTAATAATTGTATGTTTAATCTTACGGAAAAAATACCCAATTTTGGGTTAATAGATTAACTGAATGTTCAATTAATAAATTGACGGTTAAAACCATAATACCATGAAACAGACTCTACGCGACCATCTTTTATTATTGAATAGAACGCAAAGACTCAGTATACTGATCTGTAGTTTTGTGTTAATTGGACTATCTTCCCAAGCCCAGCAGGTTCCCATCTCAGGGCAAATAAGAGATATGGGAAATGGCTTACCGGGCGTGAGTATCTATGAAAAAGGAACCACCCAGGGCACTACCTCCGATACCGAGGGCAAATTCGCCATGACAGTAAGTTCCCCTTCAGCGATTTTGGTTTTTAGTTTCATTGGATATAAAACACAGGAGATTATAGTTGGCAACCGCAGCCAATTTATAATTGATATGGAGGAAGACGTTACCGCTCTGACTGAAGTCGTGGTAACTGCCCTGGGTGTGAAACGTGAAGTGAAATCCTTGGGTTACTCGGTTCAAACTGTTCAAGGCAAAGAGATGACAAAAGCGCGTGAACCCAATATTATGAATTCATTAACCGGAAGGGTTGCGGGCCTTGAAATCAGAAATCAAACCGATTTATTTCAGGATCCTGGCATTCGCCTTCGCGGCGCAAAACCACTCATTGTCATTGACGGGGTCCCTAGTGTTGATGCTGACATCTGGAAGCTTAACGCTGATGACATTGAAACTTATAGTGTACTAAAGGGAGCAACAGCCTCAGCGTTGTACGGTTCAATCGGACGGAATGGTGCCATTATGATTACGACAAAAAGAGGAAGTGGTGAGGGACAGACACGGGTAGAATTGAATTCCAGCACGATGTTTCAGCCAAGCTTTATCCGGATTCCAACAATTCAGACCGCTTATGGCAATGGCAACAACGGACAATACACCTACGTTGATGGCTCCGGAAGCGGACTTGAAGGCGGTGGATGGATATGGGGGCCTAAACTGGATCAACCAGACCCCTCGACACCCAGTGGCTACTGGGAAACTCCACAATACAACAGCCCGGTCGATCCTGAAACCGGTGAATTGATTCCCTTGCCTTTTTTGTCACGTGGAAAAGATAATGTAAAGAATTTTTTTCGCAACGGGTTAATTTCAACTAACAATATCAGTGTAAGCGGATCAAATGAAAATGGAAATTTCAGGGTATCTACTTCGCATACTTATCAAAAAGGAATTGTTCCTAATACCGACCTGAACAATACTTCATTTCAGATTTCCGGTGGGTATAAATTGCGGAAGAATTTAAAAGCCGATGCCTCCCTGACATACAACAGGCAATACACTGACAATTTTCCCGAAACCGGATATGGCCCGAATAATTATCTGTATAATTTAATCCTTTGGACGGGGCCCGATATTGACGTAAGAGACCTGAGGGACTACTGGAAAAAAGGCCAGGAAGGCCTTCAACAAAGGCATTATAATACTTCATGGTACAACAACCCTCACTTTCAGGCCAATGAATATTTACGAGGATATTAC
>JBDSIM010000134.1:0-28950 GCA_039917935.1 Cyclobacteriaceae bacterium
TGAGCAGGTTACGAAACTAATTGTATTGAATTGATTATATTTGTCCCCTTGAAAAATAAATTGATGAGGCTTAGATCAGCATTTCTTCTCTTGGTATTCGCGAATGTCAGTATGGAGGTTTTCGCTCAAACTGATCCGGTAGAACCGGGGGATCTGGTGGGGCAGCAACGCGCGATTACTACCGCTGTACCCTTCATCGGCATTACCCCTGATGCACGGCATGCCGCATTAGGCGATGGTGGGGTGGCTACCTCAGCAGATGCAAACGCAGCCTATTGGAATGCCGGAAAGCTTGTGTTTATTGAAGATCAGTATGGTGGAAGTTTTTCATACACTCCCTGGTTGGGTAAAATAGTGAATGACATGTGGATTTCTTCTCTGGCGGGATTTTATAAAATTAGTCGCGAGCAAGCTGTTGCAGTGTCCTTTAAGTATTTTGACTTAGGGGAAATAAGCTTTCGCGGAAATAACAATGAACCCCTCGGGGATTTTAACCCAAAGGAAGCGTCATTTGATGCCACCTACTCGCGTATGCTGACGGATAATTTTAGTTTAGGTCTCTCGGGCAGATATATTTTTTCAAACCTGACCGGCGCTTTTACCGGATCGGAAGCCCAGGCCGGCAATAGTGTAGCTGCCGACATTGGCGTTTACTACACCAAGCAGTTACAGGGGACCCGGAGCTCAACTTTATCTCTAGGCGGACAGATTTCAAACATTGGTGCCAAAATTTCCTATACGGATAATAACAACAAGGATTTTCTTCCCACGAATCTTCGGTTGGGTGGAGCTTTCACTACGGAGTTTGACCCTTTTAACAACATTACATTTATTCTGGATTTTAATAAACTGATGGTGCCAAGCCCTGGCGCAAACCGTGATACAGTTTCGCTGCTGAGTGGAATGTTTGGTTCATTTTCGGATGCTCCCGGAGGAGCGAAGGAAGAGTTTCAGGAATTCATGACCTCGGTGGGCATTGAATATTGGTACCGCGATCTTTTTGCCGGCCGTCTTGGCTATTTTAATGAAAACGTTAACAAAGGGAATCGCAAATACCTGACTTTGGGAGTTGGGTTCCGTAAAAATAACTTCGGAATAGATGTGGCCTATGTGGTCCCAACCAACCAACGAGAACATCCTTTGGCAGAAACGCTGCGCTTTACACTGCTCATGCAAATCCGAAACAAAACGCCACAAGAAGAAGAATCGGTTACAGATTAAAGTTCAATGCTTGATAGAAAGGTTGCTCCTCCATTCGTAAAAACAACATCATTTGATCTTATAAAACCCGAAGAAATATCTTTACCCAACGGTATTGATTTCTTTTTTGTAACGGGTGGTTTTCAGGATGTTCTCAAAATTGAGTTAATTTTTCCAGCGGGAAAGTGGTTTGAAGAGAAATGCGGTTCTGCTTATTTTACTGCACATCTATTATCGAAAGGAACAAAACAAAAAAATAGTTTTGAAATAGCTGAAATCCTTGACCGGTATGGCGCCCATCTGGAAGTTAGCCCCGGATTAGATTTTGTGTCAATTTCTCTCTACACTTTAAATAAAAATCTGGCACCTGTACTCGACGTACTTTTGGAAATCCTTACTGAACCCACCTTTTCAGAAAAAGAATTCGACCAGGCCAAAATCGTTTTTATTCAAAACCTGCAAGTAAACAACGAGAAAACGAGCTTCATTTGTTCAAAACTTTTCAGAAAAAATCTTTTTGGAGCGACTCATCCATATGGGTCAGAGATTGAAGAAACCGATGTCAATACATTGCAAACTACTGACCTCAGAAATCACTACGCGGATTTTTTTCGTTCCATAAAAATATTTGTGTCAGGTAAAATCGAACCCGGAGATAAGGAAATGATCCGGGAGGCTTTTACGCGTTGGCCAAAGGCAGCAGCCTCGCCTGGTCTTTCCCGAACCATCCTTGCACAACCCTCAAATGATTATGTAGAAAAGAAGGAAAGCGTTCAATCTTCTATTCGTATCGGGCGACGGTCAATTTTGCGGGCACACCCTGACTACGTTCCTGTGGTGTTTGTCGGTCATATTCTCGGAGGATATTTTGGCTCGCGGCTGATGAAAAATATACGTGAAGAAAAGGGACTAACTTACGGGATTTCAGCCTCAATCCATGCCTTAAAGCGCGAGAGCTATCTGGTGATCGGGGCAGACGTGAATAAGGAAAACGTTCATCTGACCTTTGACGAAATCCGCAAAGAATTAAAAATATTGCGCACAACAAAAATCTCTTCCGGCGAACTGGAAACCACAAGAAACCATTTTATTGGAAGTTTGCAATCAGAGATCACCACACCCTTTGCCCACGCAGATAAAATTAAAACGATTAAGATATTCGATTTGAGCGAGGATCATTATCAAAACATGATTGCGCGCATCGAAAACATCAACGCGTCGGAAATCATGGAAATCAGTGAAAAATTTTATGATGAAGAGTCCTTTTACCAGGTAGCGGTAGGTTAAGGATCCGGTGTGGCTTTCTCCACGCGCAATCCAACCGCAAGAATGCCGGAGAGTGTATCGGCCCGCATGAACTGCTCAAACCTTATTTTGTAGACTCCTGAACGCTGAAACTGGTAGTTTATTTTCAAGGGTATCCTGTGATCATAAATATCTCCCAGCCCGCTGTTGCCATTAGGCTCGCCTGTTTTATCATCGAAAAGTAGTTTACCCACTAATTTTTTTTCCAGTTGGAATCCTGTGGAATCCTCGAAGTAATAAGTTAAAAATATTCTGGCATAGGGATAAGAAACGCTGTTTCTAACATTACAATACAAATTGTATCGCTGCCGTGTATCGGAGATCTCAAATTCAAATTCAGGTTGTTCATTTACCAGCCAAAAGCGTGAATCAAAATCTGAATTTTTTTCAAAGACACGCTCTTCATCGCACGCAAGTAGAAACCCCGAGATGATAATGAAAGCGAGAAAAGATCTCATCCTGGATTACGCGGTTTAGGCCTATTGGGATTATTGGTATTTCGCTGATCCCCAGCGGGCCTGTCACCAGGACCCTTCCTTTTTTTCTTTTTCTTTTTTCCCTGGTTTTTGTATTTCTGATCCATCCTTTGAAGATCGCTGTTGAGCATCTCCAGCGGAGCTTTTTCTTCCAGCTTATCCAGATCCAGATTCGCAGGTTTCTTTCCTTCCCGATTTAAACGCAATATTTCGTTTACACGCGATACGTTTAAAGGATACCAGGTATTTTCTTCACTGAAACCAAACCACATAATTTTTCTGAAGATGTCAGTCTTCTGAAGGGTTGCTTCTCCTTTTTCAGTTAACAGCGGTCCTTCAATTTTTGGAATATCCTCAAGAGCATCCAAATAGGTTTCAAGTTCATAGTTAAGACAGCATTTGAGCCTTCCGCATTGCCCTGAAAGTTTACTTGGGTTAAGTGAAAGATTTTGGTACCGGGCCGCACTGGTAGCGACGTTTTTAAATTCGCTCAGCCAGGTGGAACAACAAAGCTCCCTTCCGCAGACACCGATCCCTCCCAATCTCCCGGCTTCCTGACGAAGACTGATCTGACGCATTTCCACGCGGATCTTGAATTCTCCTGCGAGGATTTTAATCAGTTCTCTGAAATCAACACGATCATCCGCTGAATAAAAAAATGTCGCTTTGGTATTATCGGCCTGATATTCGATATCGGACAGTTTCATATCAAGTTTTAAATCCCTGACAATTTCCCGTGTCCTGTACAATGTTGGCAGCTCGCGTTTTCTTATTTCTTCAAATTTTTCAAGGTCTTTTTGGTGGGCTAACCGGTAGATCTTTTTTATCTCGTGATCATTCGCTACTTTCTTCTTCTGCATTTGTAATCTTACCAGTTCCCCTTGCATGGAAACATACCCGAGATGGTGACCATTGAGTACCTCTACGATCACAGCATCACCAGTGGTAAGGTTTAAATGCTCAGCGTTCTTTTGAAATTCTTTCCTGCCGTTTTTAAACCTAACCTCAACAATATTAAATTTATCTTCGACTGGTATATCCATGTTGGATAACCAGTCGAACACATTCATTTTATTGCAGCCTCCGGTGTTACATGCCCCGTTATTCTGGCACCCTGAAACCTTACCGTCTTTGGCCGAACCGCATGAACATCCCATTCTTAAGTTCCTTTATAATTCAATAAATCAATACCGATATCTTTTCTAAAATATAATCCTTCCCACGCGATCTCTGAAACACTATCATAGGCGTTAGCCCTCGCTTCTTTTAAAGAATTTCCTTTTCCCGTGATGGCAAGTACCCTTCCGCCATCGGTGATAATATGATCTTCGAGTCTTTTTGTCCCTGCATGGAAAATCAACTCGTTCCCACTGGTGCGCAAGCCGCCGATAGTTTTTCCTTTTTCAAAAGCCTCAGGATATCCTGCACTAACCAAAGCAACCGTCACAGAATAATGGGGATCGATTTCAATGCTTTTGCCCTTTAATTCACCTTTGGCAGCAGCTACCAGCAGCGCTGTAAAATCACTTTTAATGCGGGGCATGACTGCCTGTGTTTCAGGATCTCCCATTCTTGCATTATATTCAATGACAAAGGGAATTCCGCCCACATTCATAATGCCCACAAAAATAAACCCTTTGTAGTCAATGCCTTCATTTTTCAGCGCTTCGATGGTGGGTTTGACCACGTCTTTTTCTACTTTTTGCATAAAAGCAGGCGTGGCAAAATCTACCGGTGATACGGCCCCCATACCCCCCGTGTTAGGACCCGTATCTCCTTCACCGATACGCTTATAGTCTTTTGCTTCCGGCAATATGACATAATCTTTCCCGTCGGTGAGCACGAAAATGGAAAGTTCGATACCCGTGAGAAATTCTTCGATTAAAACCTTGGCGCTGGCTTCACCAAATTTCTTATTCACCAGCATTTCCTTTATTACAGCCTTGGCTTCCGCCTGGGAAAGTGAAATGATGACTCCCTTACCGGCTGCCAACCCATCGGCTTTGAGAACAATAGGCGGTTTGCAGGTCGAAATATAATCAAATGCCTGATTGAGTTCAGAAACGTTAAAAGTCTTGGCTTTAGCAGTAGGGATGTTGTTCCTCAACATGAACTGCTTCGAAAAATCTTTACTGCCTTCAAGCCGGGCACCTGCTTTTCCTGGTCCAACGATCAGGATATCCTTTAGCTTTGGATCACTTTCAAAATAGTCCCGAATACCTTTTACCAGCGGCGCTTCTGGTCCTACTACGAGTAATTCGACAACATTACCCAGGCAAAATTGACCCAGCTTCTGGAAATCATCGGCATCAATATCGATGTTTTCAGCCATGGATTCTGTGCCTGGATTACCCGGAGCAACAAAAAGCTTATCACATAATTGACTTTGGGATATTTTCCAAGCCAGTGCGTGTTCCCTGCCTCCATTGCCTATGATCAGGATATTCATGTGGGTGCGTTTTTCCGGTTTAATGTCAAATATAGAATTTAGATGTTAAAATATGGAAGTTAGATTTGAGAAGTTAGGAGAAAGGATGAAGGAAGACAGGAAGTGCCTGTGGAAAAGCTTGAACGAGGTGGAACAAAAAAAAAGGAGTCAGCGAAGCTAACTCCTTTTTATATTGCCAAGCGGCCTAATTGCCGTATTCAGACGTGAATTTGATGCGCATTAACCGGATTTCTTCTTCAGAATAATCAGCAATGTCGGGATGATTAAGCGCTGCCTCCAGGTTGTCGGTTTCAGATTCCATAAAATAATCGTGTATATCATCCTGTTTGTGCGGGTCGATAACCTGATCAATGTAATAACCCAGGTTCAATCGCGTACCGGAAAAACAGATATTTTCAATTTCCGTCAAAAGCTCCTCAAAAGACAAACGGGTGGATTCAGCTATTTCCTCCAGATCGATTTTGCGGTCAATTTGTTGAATGATGGATATCTTTGTTTTCGATTTATTAACGGACGACTTAACGACCACCTCACTGGCAGTTTCTATTTCATTGTCATCGACATATTGTTGAATAAGTTTCAAAAATTCATCTCCAAATTTATTCACCTTACCCATACCCACACCGTTGACCTGCGCCATTTCTTCTTTGGTGGTTGGGTAGGTAGTCGCCATCTCTTCCAAAGACGGATCCTGGAAAATAACGTATGGCGGGAGATCTTTTTCCTTCGCGGTCTTTTTACGAAGGTTCTTTAACATTTCATAAAGTTTCGTGTCATACGCCTTGGAATTGATGGGCGTTTTGTCACTTGAAACTTCCTCGTCTTCGATTTCAGTCGTAAAATCGTGATCCCTGGCCAGTTCAATAGCAAAAGGTTTTTTGAGGAAGGCCTCCCCTCTTTCGCTGATCTTCAATGCGCCAATATTATCGATATCTTTTTCCAGGTACTGATAAATCAGGGTCTGGCGAATTACGGATTTCCAGAAATCAGAGTCATCGTCGCCGCCTTTGCCATAAACCTCCAGATCGAAATGACCATAGCTTTTCACATATTCATCCTCTACCCCGCGGATCACATGCACAAGATGGTTCAGTCCAAAACGCTCATTGGTCTGTTTGACTGCCCTCAAGACGATTTTCACATAGTCGGTTCCATCAAAACGTTCTCTCGGATGAACACAATTGTCGCACATGCCGCAATTATCTTCTTTAAATTCTTCACCGAAATAATGCAATAGTTGCCTTCTGCGGCAAACCGGAGATTCCGCATAATATTCCATTTCCTGAAGGAGAATGCGTGCATTTTCCCGCTCCTGAACAGGCTTATCCTTATTAAATTTTTCGAGCTTACTGAGGTCATTATGGCTGTAGAACATCAGGCAGATTCCTTCCAGCCCATCCCGACCTGACCGGCCGGTTTCCTGATAATAACCTTCCAGCGATTTGGGAACGTCATAATGCACCACAAAGCGGACGTCTGGTTTATCTATACCCATACCAAAAGCAATGGTGGCAACGATAATATCCGTTTCCTCATTGAGAAAATCATCCTGATTTTTCATTCTCACATCCGGATCTAATCCAGCGTGATAAGGGGCAGCCTTAAAGCCATTAACGACGAGAAGCTGCGCGATCTCCTCCACTTTTTTCCGGCTGAGACAATAAATAATTCCGGATTTACCTTTGTGTTCTTTTAAAAATTTAATGAGTTGTTTTTTCGTCTCCTTCTTAGGACGAACTTCATAATATAAATTTTTCCGATTGAACGAGGACATGAAAACGTCTGCCTCTTCCATCTGCAAATTCTTCTGTATATCAATCTGCACCTTCGGGGTGGCCGTTGCCGTCAGTGCAATTACCGGCATATCGCCCAGATTCTGGATCATTGATTTTATCCGTCTGTATTCGGGTCGGAAATCATGGCCCCATTCTGAAATACAATGCGCTTCATCAATCGCGACAAAAGAGACATTTACTTTTTTAAGAAATTCAATCGTCTCGTCTTTGTTTAATGATTCAGGTGCAACGTATAATAGTTTAACGTTACCCAACATGCATTCCTTTTTAAGCTTGGTGATTTCCCCCTTACTTAAAGTAGAATTCAAAAATCTTGCATTAATACCGTACGCATTCATCTGATCCACCTGATTTTTCATCAAGGCTATCAGTGGTGAAATAACGATGGCCAGGCCATCGCGCACCATGGCAGGCAATTGATAGCATAGAGATTTGCCCGCGCCCGTGGGCATGATCACAAAAGTATTTCTCCCTTTCAACAAATTCCTGATAACCCTTTCCTGGCTACCGCGGAATTGACTGTAACCAAATATTTCTTTCAGGCTTCCTTTTAAAGCGTCTTTTTCTTCAACCAGCATCATTTTAGTCTTATAAAATCTTAAAATCGTATCTTTGCCCTTGCGTTAAATTAATTTTCAAAAGGCATTGAATTTACAAAAAAATATTAAAAAAATTGCACAAGATGTTCTATTAAATGAATCCCGGGCAATTGAAAATTTAATTGGCCAGATAGACGACAATTTCGAAGCTTGTGTGCGTGAAATATATTCTGCCAAAGGCCGTGTGGTCATTACAGGCATTGGCAAAAGTGCCATCATAGCAAATAAAATTGTGGCCACCCTAAATTCTACCGGCACTCCCGCGATTTTTATGCACGCTGCCGATGCCATCCACGGCGATCTTGGCATGATACAACGGGAGGATATTGTCATTTGCATTTCCAAAAGTGGAAGTACGCCGGAAATTAAAGTCCTCGTCCCACTCCTAAAACGCAGAGGTTCCAAGCTTGTTGCCCTGGTCAGCAATACAAATTCCTACCTGTCCCAACAGGCCGATTTTGTCCTCGATGCAACGATTGCGGAAGAAGCCTGTCCTCATAACCTGACACCCACAACCAGCACCACCGTGCATCTGGCCATGGGTGACGCGCTGGCTATTTGCCTGTTGGAACTACGCAATTTCAGCACTCAGGACTTTGCCGAATACCACCCAGGCGGCTCACTGGGCAAACAACTTTATTTAAAAGTATCCGATATTTACCTTCAACATAAACTTCCCGCAGTAAGTGCAGATACATCATTAAAAGATGTTATAATTGAAATTTCCAGTAAACGCCTGGGCTGTACCTCAGTTCTGGATGGGAACAAAAATTTACTGGGGATAATCACCGATGGGGATTTGAGACGGATGCTTGAGAAAAGTACGCCACTGGAGAACGTGATAGCCCGCGATATTATGAGCCCCAACCCGAAAACAATAGAAAAAGACGAGTTTGCGGTAAAAGCCCTTCATCTTATGCAACAGGGGAATATTACACAACTGGTTGTGATGGATGGGATAAAAGTGGCAGGTTTTATACATTTACATGACCTGCTTAAGGAAGGTATAGTATAAGGGAAATAAAATATCAAGGACCAGTCGGGGTAACATCTTTTGCAAGACCGCTTACGCACAAACACGAATGAATAAAAATTTATATGTAATACTCATGGCAGGTGGCGTGGGAGTTCGCTTCTGGCCTTATAGCCGAAATTCCAAGCCTAAACAATTTCTCGACGTCCTCGGTACAGGTAAAACCCTGATTCAATCAACCCTTGAAAGATTTCTACCGATTTGCCCGATTGAAAATATTTTTGTCGTTACTCACGAAGAACATGCCGGATTAGTTAAACAACAACTACCACAGCTATCCATGGATCAGATTCTGGCTGAGCCCATGCGAAAAAATACAGCCGCGTGCATCGCGTACGCCAGTTACAAAATCCAACAAATTAATAAGGACGCCGTGATCGTGGTTAGTCCTTCTGACCATCTGATCCTGAAAGAAAATGAATTCTTAGACATTATCAAGAAGGCCGTTGATCAGGCAAAGTCAGAAGATAAACTTATTACACTGGGCATTAAGCCCACAAGGCCTGAAACGGGATATGGTTACATTCAATACCATACAGAAAAGAGTTTTGCAAAAAAAGTAAAAACTTTTACCGAGAAGCCTGAGCTTTCTTTAGCCAAGAAATTTTTAGAGAGTGGAGATTTCGTCTGGAATGCAGGGATCTTTATCTGGAGCGTTCAGTCAATAGTAAAGGCTATTCAAACCTATATGCCCGAAATGGCCGAAGTATTTGAGGAGATCAAAAGCAAACTCGGCACTCCTCAGGAAAAAGAGGCGATCAGAATTTCATATCCTCAATGCAAAAGTATTTCCATCGATTATGGCATCATGGAGAAGGCATCCAATGTATTTGTATGCCTTGGCGATTTCAGCTGGTCAGATCTCGGGTCATGGGCGTCCATCCATGAAATCTCTGATAAGGACAAGGATAACAATGTTGTGAATGCCAATGCGCTGACTTACGAAACCCGTAATTGTATAATCAAAGGGCCTGATAATAAACTCATCGTAACGCAGGGCCTCAATGGATACCTTGTGGGAGAATTTGGTAATGTAATCATCGTCTGCGAAAAAGATAAGGAAGAACAGTTTCGCAGGTTTGTCATCGATGTGAAATCGAAACCGAATGCCAATGAATTTTTGTAAAAAATTCTGGCGGGGCTTTGTAAACTGTGTCCGGAAAAATTTCGGTGTGTCCCGGAATTTCTGCTTTCAAAAACTTTCCGAAAGTCCTAAACTTTCGAAAAGTGGATACCAATGAGCCTATAAAATTTTATTTCCGCAAAGAACTTCGCTCCCTGACCACTTCATAAATAGCCACACCGGTTGCCACTGAAACATTGAGGGAAGCAATTTTTCCTTTCATGGGAATTTTAACTAGCTCGTCCGCGTCCTGCAGGAGTGTGTCGGATATTCCATCTTCTTCAGAACCCATAATCATGGCAATAGGACCCGTCAACTCAATGTCATAAATACTTTGACTGGCCTTTTCTGTACACGCGATTATGCGAATCCCGTTCTCACGCAAGAACTTCATGGTTTTTTTCAAATCCTTTTCTCTGCAAATCGATAAATGATTTAACGCGCCGGCTGATGTTTTCATAGCATCTCCCGTTATCGGAGCATTTCCTTTTTCACCTATGACAATTCCATCTACCCCTGCACATTCCGCCGTTCGGGCAATGGCTCCAAAGTTTCGCACGTCGGTTACCCGGTCAAGAATCAAAAGAAACGGCTCACGTCCTTCGCTATAGGCTAGGTCAATAAGGTTATCCAGTGACGCATAGGTAACAGAGGCTAATAAACAGATGACCCCCTGGTGATTTTTAGTAGAAAATTTTTTGAGTTTTTCCTGTGGAACAAAGGTATAAGGCACCTGGTTTTCGCGTGCCACGGAAATTAATTCTTTAATCAGGTCGTTGGCGAGACTTGACTGGATCATTACTTTTTCGATTTCCTTCCCGGCTTTGATCGCTTCAATTACCGCGCGTGTACCGTAAATCATTTCTGTTTTTTCCATACTTCGCGTTATCAGGTTGGGTTATGCCGGCTGTTAAATTCAGATTCAAAAGCGGGCATTTCTCCAGAGGTCAATGACGGAATACCACTCATCTTTGTATTTGGTTTCCCGAATTAAAACATAATTATCAGGATCAAACAGGCTGGAGGATTTGGCAAAATTAAACACACCTTTCAGCAGGTCGTTGTCATAATTCCAAACTTCACGGTCGTCGAATTTATAGACCTCTTCAGGCATTCCAAAAATGATATAAATCATTCCTCTGTCGGTTTTCCATCCTTCTTTATAGGAAGTAAAATATTTGTTCGCCAGCTCCACTCTTCTGAAATAACTGCGCATTAATTTACGTGCGCGCTCTGTTTCCATGGCGATGTTGAGAATAACCCGATCAAATGCTTTTTTATTGCCATTCGCCAATTCAAGACGGTCATACTCCTGTTTGGTACAAATATACATCAGCGGGCCAGCCAGGTTGCTCAGCCTTGTGTACTGGGGATAGTCCTGCTCCACCCGGAAGGCAAATCCCTGAAGGGAATTAGTATCTTTTTGGATGAGGTATATTCCTTTATCCGAAAAATTAATGGCTTCGCCCCCACTCACCTGAAAAATAGAATCGGTTTTCATTCCCCGTGAGACCCGCGCCTGGCCTTCTGAAAATGCAGGAGCAGCCGCAGGGAAATCTTCGCTATAGTACGAAACCATCCATTGAGCGGAGTCTTTGGCTACTACCACCGATTCCGTTGTGCGTATGAATGGATCCAAGACCAACTCACCATTACGGGTGAGATAATTGTTGACAGGGTGTGTTGACGCAAGTGACTTATAAAACAACCAGGCACGCCTGGTGGATTGTTTTACAACTTTTGCAACGAGATATTTCGGCGCGTCCAGCACCGGTAAAACTGCCTGTCCTTCCATACCTGATTTAGCCCGGGCGCGTTCATTTACGTTGAGTGATAACGGCATTCCGTTCTTATCAATCAATAAATTGCGTCCTTCCCATTGGATGGAATAATCATTCGCCGACGTATCTCTTACCTGCAGAGAATATTGAATAGTAAAACTTTGCTCATCCCTAATTGCTTTAAGCTGGAATGCAAAAGCTTCGTCCGGATTGTACAAATAAGCAAAATTTATATCCCGTAAAGGTTGAGCATATATATTTGCCGACAGGAAGAGCAAAACCAAGCTTGTATATTTTTTCATAAACTTTACATTATACGCTGCCTCGAAAATTCACCATGCGCACAGGGAGCCTGGGGGTAACCTCACAAACCTGGCTGCGCAAGGTTTAGTTCAGGTACAATATCTGTATAAAAGTTTAATCTTTGAATTATTCTTTATCCCCGAGTCCATATACTATTTTTGCGATCATGGCAAAGATATATACTACGGAAATAACCAGTGAAAAAATAACCTCCGACAATCCAATACATCAACGGCTGTTTAAAGCCTATGTTGTGGCCAGGGATTATGTACAGGGAGATGTGCTGGAAGTTGGCTGCGGTCAGGGCAGGGGTATCGACTTGCTCAAGCAAGGTGCGCGAACCTTGACAGCGGTTGATAAAATTGAAGGGGTTATCGATGCGTTACAAAAAAAATACCCGGACGCCCAATTTGTAAGTATGAGTATCCCTCCGCTGACAGGCTTACCGGACAATAAATATGACTTGGTGGTAAGCTTTCAGGTAATTGAACACATACAGAATGATGCGTTGTTCCTGCAGGAAATTCACCGTGTGCTGAAGCCGGGGGGTACAGCCTTGTTAACGACACCGAACCGCAAACTTTCGCTTACACGCAATCCCTGGCATATCCGTGAATATTCACCGATTGAACTCGAAAAATTATCGCAAAAATTTTTCACCCATACCCTGCTAAAAGGTATTACCGGCAACAAAAAAGTGATGACGTATTATGAAGCAAATAAAAAGTCAGTAGAACGGATCACACGATTTGATATTTTCAATTTACAACACCGCTTGCCCGCCGCATTGCTTCGACTTCCCTATGAAATTTTAAACCGCTGGAACAGGAATACACTGCAGGCTTCCGGAAATTCGATGACGGACAGTATCGCGCACAGCGATTACATCATAACGGACGACGCGAGCGACGCACTTGATCTCTTGCTAATCGTTAAAAAATAGAGATTAACGACATCCAATAATTCAAAAATTAGCCGGTGGCGAATTAGTTTACTGGCTTGATTTTTCGTATCTTTCCTATTATAGGAACCCCGCATTTTTCCCAGGATTGCGATGCCCAAAAAAGATCTGACCATTTTACTGATATTTCAGAAATAGTTAAATAAAAGGCACTGGACGTTGATTACCATAAGCCATATTATTGAACCACCTATATGAAAAAGACATTTCCAATCCGCGCGTATTTCATCAGAGCAAGGGTGTTTGGGTTTATCGTACTTTTCATTATGCTCTTTTGCCTTATTTACTTCGTACTGGATTTTATTAATAAATAAGCGATTCTACACTGAATTGCCTGGGCACATTTTTCCAAACCCGGTTATTTTGATTGCAGCGGTAGCAGAGGATCAACACTTTTGAATTCTTAACCTTTGGCCGAATAATGCAATAAAAAAATCACTGCTAAAACAATTTTTTGGCCGACCTTGCAGTTAAAGCATATAAAAGCATATATGTATTTACGCATTTTTTTCATTCTATTTCTTGCCCTCATTTCGCAGGATTCGCTTGCCCAATCGCGCAAACAGAAAAAAAAGGAGGCAGAGGCTGAACAACTGCCTAATTCTCTCGATCCCACCTACCCTAAGCAAGAATATGCGCCCAAAGCATCCCGTAAATCCTCCAAGGGTGCAACCTATGAACGGGAAGAACAATACTACCAACGGATGGCCGATCTGCAGAAAACGAAAAAAAAGAATGAACGAATGCTGGAAAAGCCACAATATTCAGATCCCCTGTATTTTGGGCATAAACACCCGCCAAAAAAACGGAAAGCCTCTAAAATGAAGTTCTGTAAAGAATGCGGCATCCGGCATTAGCCTCATCTCACCTTTTGAAATCCCGCTCTTCTTTAAGCCATAGCCGGCAATCTGCCAGGGCAAGTTTTATTTATTAAGTATTAAGCTTCCGGGAACTCCACTTCTTTCTCCTTGTCATGTAAATTGTGATCATGAATGTAGCGGCGGCAATAGAACACACCAACCTCAGCCCGATTTTAACCATTGGTGACATCGATAAATTAGTCGAAGAAGCCGGGAAGTTTCGGTTTCTGGGGATTTGTGTTCCCCCATTTTGGGTCAAGCGGGCGGCAAGGGAAATCGGCAATCAAAACATTATTTTAGTTACCGTTGCCGGATTTCCGCTCGGATACAACATGACCGAAACCAAACTCGACGAAATTAGCCGGGCAATCGATAACGGAGCTGATGAAATCGATGTCGTATGGAATGTGTCAGCTTTCAAAACAGGCATGCCCTGGACAAAAATCGAATTGGCCAAATGCAGCAAGTTGGCGCACGATCGGGAAAAAGTTTTGAAAGTAATCATCGAGACTGCTTATCTTTCTGATTCAGAGATAAAACAAGCTTGTAAAATTTGTGCAGACGCCGGCGCGGACTTTGTTAAAACATCCACTGGATTTGCCCCCACGGGAGCAACGGTCAATCACATATTAATTATGAAAAACACTTTACCTTCCCATGTGGGGATAAAGGCATCCGGTGGAATTAAGTCGATGGCGCAGGCCGAGGCTTTGATACAAGCGGGCGCTCAAAGAATTGGGACTTCTTCCGGTGTACACATTATGCAGTCAACCAACGCTTAAGCCTGACATTTAAAATGAGTCAAATACTCGCCCAAATTTTCCCCAAGGAAAATCACATTCCAACACAATATCAGATCGATCAGCCGATCAGTCAGCGTGAATATCTGATTGATGGAGAATTAAAAATCTGGGATGGCCCCCTCAACCCTGTGCTTAGCCCTGTGTGTATTGATGACGGAAAAGAATTTAAACAAAAAATAATCGGGAACACTCCCCTGTTAACTTCAAAAGAATCTTTAGAAGCCCTTGATGCTGCCGTAAAAGCATACGAAATGGGCCACGGTGCATGGCCTACCATGAGTGTGACCCAACGCATCGATCACGTTGAAAAGTTTCTCACTGCTATGAGAGCAAAAAGGGAAGAGATCGTGAAGTTGCTCATGTGGGAGATTGGAAAAACGTTAAAAGATTCGGAAAAAGAATTCGACCGGACCTGTGATTATATTCTTGATACCATTAAGGCTCTAAAAGACCTTGACCGCAACTCCGCGAAATTAATTGAAGACCATGGTTTCATGGCTCAGATTCGGCGTGTACCCCTAGGCGTCGCGTTATGTATGGGCCCATACAATTATCCCTTGAACGAAACCTTCACCACGCTATTCCCTGCGCTGATTATGGGAAATACGGTAGTATTCAAGCCTGCGAAATACGGAGTACTCCTCATCAAGCCTCTGCTGGAAGCATTCAGGAATAGTTTCCCTGCCGGGGTTATCAATATTATATATGGCCGCGGGCGCGAAACCGTTGGCTCCCTTATGGAAACCGGAAAAGTAGATGTTTTCGCTTTTATCGGAACCAATAAAGGAGCCAATGATCTTAAAAAACTTCATCCCAAACCCCATCGGTTAAAAGCTATTTTAGGCCTGGATGCCAAGAATCCTGCGATTGTCTTACCCGACGCGGATATTGATAATGCCGTAGCCGAATGCATCACAGGCTCTCTTTCTTTTAATGGTCAGCGTTGTACGGCCCTTAAATTATTGTTCGTGCATAGGTTAGTCGTCGATCAATTTATAGAGAAATTTAAAGCTGAAGTAATCAAACTAAAACCAGGAATGCCCTGGGACCCGGGTACCCATCTCACTCCTTTGCCGGAACCCGGTAAGGTTGAATATCTGCAGGGCCTTGTCGAGGACGCCCAAAAACATGGCGCGAAAATCGTGAATGAGCATGGTGGAGAAGTGCAACAAACATTCTTTTATCCCGCAGTACTTTACCCTGTAAATGAAAAGATGAGGATCTATTATGAAGAGCAGTTTGGTCCTGTCATTCCTATTGTTCCCTTTGACCTTGATGAGGAAGCCATTCATTACGTGGTGAACTCTAATTTCGGCCAGCAGGTAAGTATTTTTGGAACAGACTCCAAACGAGTAGCGAGATTAATGGATGCTTTTGTTAATCAGGTAGGCCGCATTAATCTGAACACCCAGGCACAACGCGGTCCGGATTCATTTCCATTCAATGGCAGAAAAGATTCTGCAGAGGGCACCCTTTCCGTTTCTGATGCCTTGAGGGTTTTTTCAATCAGAACGCTTGTGGCCACGAAAAATACCGATTCTAACAAGCAGATGATCAGTAATATTATCCGTAACCGTGAGTCAGCTTTCCTGAGTACGGATTATATCTTTTGAGCTCGTCGCAATGTTTGATTGTATTGTGATTTTACGGATTAACTGATCGTGGAAAAACATTTTAAAATAAAAATCAGCGGGCAAGTCCAGGGCGTTTTCTTTCGCGCCTCTGCGAAACAAAAAGCGGATAGCCTTAACCTTCGTGGTTTTGTGCGCAATGAACCGGATGGAAGCCTCTACGCGGAAGCCGAAGGAGAGGAGGACAACCTTAGGCCTTTTATTGAATGGTGTATCAAGGGACCCCAGCAAGCATATGTTGAAAAATGCGATGTGAAAGAGGGTTCATTATCAGGCCATAGACGGTTTATTATTGAAAGGTAAAAGAGCATTCAAGCCATTTTTCGCAGGATACCTTTCTGGGGATGGATCTTTACCTCAAGATATTGCGTAATAAACGCGTTCATCCTGTTATCTACCATTAGTACCGGACTGCCTGCCGGGTAAAATACCGTAAGATCTAATACCGCGCGCAAAAAATTATGGTGTTTACAAAAATCCTTTATCCACCGCTTGTATTGGTTCATCCATTCCTCCTGATACTTGAAAAGATCGTCCTTCCCTTCAAAAATAAATTGCAATTGATTGTCCCCATAGAATTTGAAGCGGAACACGCCCATGAGGTTGAGGTAAAATTCGTGAAGATGACGGAAGTCGGAACCCTGGTGTTGCTGGATGTTGTGGGTCATAACATCTACCACGCCGAGCGGGTTAAAACGCAACAGGTATTCAATTTTTACAAAATCAACAAGGTATTGAAGCAAGGGTTGCTCCAGAGACAATTGCGCCTCTTCAAGAACATAATTCTTATCAAGTGGAAAGAATTTGCGGACCACAGTTCTTTGGTTTTTCAAAAATAATAAAAAAAAAGCCTGCCAGGATGCAGACTTTTCTTAACAAAACATATTTTTTAAAATTTATCGGGGCTTGCTGCGGCAAACGACATCTTGTAACGTTCAGGAATACCTCCGTTTAACAAACAACCTGACGGAATAGATGGATAAATCTCTTCCAGTGTTTTCACTTCATTCATGAAGATTCGACGGCTAATCTGATGACGGTTGAGTTTTCGTGGATTATCAAGACCGGCAGCAGCAATGAGTTCTACAAAACTTTCAACGGTATGCTTGTGAAAATTTGCCGCGCGTACTTTTTTATCCTCCACCACCAGACCCTCCACCAAAGCAGGATCCTGGGTGGCAACACCTGTAGGACAGGTGTTTTTATTGCATTCAAGTGCCTGAATACATCCGATGGCCATCATCATCGCACGGGCGCAATTACAATAATCGGCCCCAAGGGCAATCGCTCGTACCATTTGAAAACCAGTGAGAATTTTCCCTGCAGCGGCCAGTTTAATATGTTTCCGTATATCGAAGCCAAGCAAAATATTATCGACGAAAGCAAGACCATCCAGCAAGGGCATGCCAACGAAGTTTGAAAACTCAGGGGGAGCCGCCCCGGTTCCTCCTTCACCTCCATCTACTGAGATAAAATCCGGATAAATATCCAGATCAATCATGGCTTTGCAGATAGAAATAAATTCACTTTTACGACCAATACAAAGTTTGAATCCCACAGGTTTACCACCAGAAAGGTCGCGCATTTTTTTAATGAAGAGCATCATTTCACGGGGCGTTTTAAATGCGCTGTGAAATGGGGGCGAAAAAACTGTCGTTCCTGCTTTGACCAACCTGATAGCCGCGATCTCAGGAGTGTTTTTCTTACCCGGCAAAATTCCACCATGCCCAGGTTTAGCTCCCTGAGAAAGTTTCAATTCAATCATCTTTACTTCCGGCCGGGTGGCATTCTTCTGATAGGCCTCGTCCGAAAAGTTACCATCGACATCCCTTGCGCCAAAATATCCTGTACCCACCTGCCAGATTAAATCCCCTCCGTATTTGGTATGGTGCGGACTGATTCCCCCTTCACCGGTGTTATGGGCAAAGCCGCCAATTTTAGCGCCAGCATTCATGGATTCCACCGCCTTTCCACTGAGAGATCCGAAACTCATGGCTGAAATATTTAACACGCTAGCCTGGTAAGGCTGAAGGCAATCTTTATTGCCAACGGAAACACGGGGGTGATGATCTACCTTATGAAAATCAATGGGCACAATCGAATGGCTCATCCACTCATATCCTTCCGCGTACACATTTAATTGCGTGCCAAACGGTGTAGTGTCAACTTGTTTTTTTGCACGCTGATAAATGACTGACCTGTCATTCCGGTTGATGGGTGAACCATCGGTGTCTGATTCAACAAAGTACTGCTGGATTTTTGGCCTGAAATCTTCAAAGACGTAACGCAGTCTGCCTAGAACGGGAAAGTTGCGTTTAATGGATTGCCTGGTTTGAATCATGTCGGCAATGCCCATGTATATTACCGGCGCAACCAAAAGGAAGGCAAATAGAACCTGCCATTGAAAATAACTCCATACCAAAATCAACGTTGTGATAACAACGCTGAAAAGAACAAAAGATTTTCTCATAGTGGGGTTAGGTAATACTACAAATATACAAAAAGCAATTTATTCACCGTGCCACCAAAAAGACTGTTTTTGGTGAAGTAACTATTTTGATGACGGTTTCATAAAGATTACCTTAACATATCAAATGATCGCAAAACAATGAGGCGGTATCGTAAAACATGGATTTTGCTGCTCATCATTGTCTTTGTCATTCAATTCATACAGCCCAAAAAAAATACTTCCAGAGGCATCAGCGAGAATGACATCAGCAAAGTTTATGCAATGCCATCGGGCGTTCACCAGACCTTCACTCAAAAATGTTATGATTGCCACAGTAACAATACGCGATATCCCTGGTACTATAACGTACAGCCTATTGGCTGGTGGCTTGCTGCCCATGTCTACGATGCAAAAGAAAATTTAAATTTTTCAGAATTCAGAACCTACCGGGATGATAAAGCAAAACACAAACTGGAAGAGATCGTTGAGATGGTGGAAAAGCGTTCCATGCCACTGAAAACATTTGTGATGATGCACCCTGAAACCGAAATAACTCCGGAGGATGAAAAAGCTATACACAGCTGGATCTCTACCCTACTGAAGACTGAAGATTAATTATAACGCACAAAGGCCGGCGCCTTTACAAATCCCGCACTGTACTTAACCCTGAGATTACTGGTCACACGGATATTAACCGAACTCAGATCTTCAATCGTTCTTGGGTAATAAACAATACGTAACTCAACAGTTCCGAATATCAGGTTTTCATTTCGGGTCCGGATTCCTCCGCCAAAACCAAAATAGGGCTTCTCATGGAAAATGCTCTGATCATTGTCGGATATCATGGCCATTTCACCAAATCCAAAAGGCGCAAAACGAAATCCGAGTAAATTCCAGGGTGTAAAGGCGAGGGTTTCAGTATTAATGTGGAATCTTTTTGTCCCCCAGAGGCTATCTGCCCGAAAATATTGCAACCCAAATTCGTTGTTGATATCCAGGGGGATCGAGGTTCGCTGTTTATAAATTCTTGAATAGTCCAGATTAAAAGACTGGCGGAGAAGAAAGGCTCCCTGAGGAATCAGGCGGCTTGTTAAGGATCCGGATAGAAGAACGATGGCATCTTCCAAACCATTTTTAGTAAATCCTCCTGTCCTTACGCCTACCGTATAAAATTCACCTAATCTTGAAACAAAGGATTTTTCTGCCTCAAGGCCAAAGTATGGCCTCTGCAGTCCGCGTTGCCTTGCCCAACCTGTGATCAGAGAGATATTGTGTCCATAGGGAACATCTTCGGTTCTTCCAAAACCGTATATGTAGCGGGCCGTATAAAAATTCTGTTTAAAAAAAGTAATGGATCCCAATACAAAGGTTTGATCATTATATAAGGGTCTTTGTTGTTCACGCGATTGAAAGGGGATTCTTGTAAAATGCTGATCAAATGCCCTGATGGCAACAAAATGCCGGTTACGATCACGGGTGTTGCTGTTGGCGCCGATATTGTAACCCACCCAGAAATCATTGATCACATATCGGTAATCCCTGAAAAGCGAGTCATTCAAATTGAAAAAATTGTTCGACCAGTTTCTGCTTAATTCCATTCCGCCGGCATACCGGGTATAGGGAGAAACAAGTGGTCTGTTAAGCCGGATATAATAGGCTTTTTCATTTTCTTCCCCGTAACTGCTTCCCGTATTGAGTTGGGTATAATTCACCGTGGCATCTATGAACGAGCCCGCGATATTGTTTTTCCGATAAAGAAATTCGTAGTTGAAATCAGGGTCGCGATTGGGCTCAATTAGCCCATTAAACTGAAGTCGTTGCCCCCAGCCTAGAAGGTTAGCATCGTAAAGCCTCAATTTTGTTCGAGAGGTGCTCGTAGGATTAATGATTCCGCCTATACTGAATACGTCCCGGGTAAGCACGACAACGTCAACAGAATCTTTTGTGTTTTTTATGGGAATGACGTAGAACTTTGCATCTAAAATAAAATCAAGATCCCGCAAATGGCGTTCATTATCGGCAAGCTTGTATGGATTCAGGGGTTTGTTTTCACGGATAAATAGATTGTCTTGAATGACCCATTGTTTTGTTCTGCTATGGAGTTTGTTTCCAATTTTGGTGATGGTGTTTTTGATATTTTTTGTGGTGTCATAAACAGTTTTTTGAAAATCAATATGTCTGAAAATAATTTTCCGGATTATTTTGCCCTCATAAGGCACGAATGCCTCCTCACTTTTTATGGCGGCAACGGGATTAGAACTTCTTTTTCTGGTTATGGATTTTAAGATGCGTTTGGAAAGTTTGCTTTCTTTAATCCCATTAATAATTTGCTGAGCTCTGGTGGTGTCTGGTTTTACCTGGGTCGTATCTTTCTCCTGAGCATAAAGCATGGATGCCTTTCCCAACGAAAACAGTAAACTTATTGCCAGGAAAAGAATTCGCATGTATTTTATCCTAAAGTAAAAAATGCCAAACAGATTTTACGATTATCCGAAAGCCTGTAATTGATTAAGGGCATTAAATTGCCGTACCAACCAGTAAATACTTTTGGTTAACCCGGGTGGGTCATCTGGAGTCAATGACCTTCCTTAAAATCAAGTATCGCAAATGCCTTGCGGGGCGGGTTATTTGCGGTTTGCCAGGTAAACTCCGCCAATAATTGCCGCCATACCTATAAAATGACCTGCAAAGAGCTGTTCGCCGTCAAAGATTCCCCACAATACAGCCACAATAGGGATCAGATAGGTGACAGAACTGGTGTACAGCGGAGACGTTATTTTCACCAAAAGGTTAAACAATATCGTGGCCAGACAAGTGCTCATGAATCCCAGTAACAAAATAAACCCCAGCGCCTGCCATGCCCCATCCACCGTGCTGATCTTATCGTTGAATTCCGTAAAAGTAAACAGAAAGAAGATTGCCAGTGGCCCGATCAACATCAGAGAAACACTGGTAATGGTTAAGGCGTTCAGATCGGATATTTTGTACTTAATAAAGTTGAGATTGACTGCGTAAAATAGGCAGGCCAGAATAACAAACAAAGCGTACAGGTTTACCCCACCTATCCTGCCCTCAGATTTCGCCAAAATCAATATGACCGTCCCTACTAGCCCAATCAAAATGCCAATGATTGATTTTTTGCGGAATTTCTGATGAAAGAAAGACACGCCAATCAACAACGTAAGTATGGGGGTGAGGCTGTTCATAATGCCTGTCACCGAGCTCTCCATTTTTGTCTGCGCCATCGCGAAAAGAAAGGCCGGAAAGAAAATGCCCATCATACCTGAGGCAAACAATTTAATGTAGTGCTTTCTGTCCAGGCCTCTGATGTTAGCGATGGCAACCGGAAGCAGAAATAACGAAGCTGAGGCAACCCTTAGTGAACCTACTTCACCGGCGGAAAAAACCAATAGCCCTCTTTTCATGAGAATAAAGGAAGTTCCCCAGATCAGAGCCAGGAGTATTAAAAGGGTGAGTGCCCGGGCGCCGTTGTTCGTTGGGATGGACATGGATTAGTGAGAATATATTTTGAACGGAGGAAATGAGCGTGTTGCGCTTTTTTAAGAATAATCATCATCCGCCGGCAAGAAGTTGCTAAAAATTTTTCTTTAAATGCCTATGCATATCACCTTTTACCCTCATGAATTGATCTTAACTTTAGTTTCCGGAAGAAATCAATAAGTCAGCGTAGGTTTCAATGACCTGATCGAGAATGGCCAGCACTTCTTCTTCATTGTCAGCCTCAACAAGACGCGTTCTGAATGGTTTAAAATCGTGAATACCTTTAAAGTAATTGGTGTAATGTCTTCTCATTTCAAATATTCCCAAACGATTACCTTTCCACCGCATCGAGAAAGCCAAATGCTTTTGCGTTACCCGAACTCTTTCCGAAATATCTGGTGGTGCCGGTATATTTTTATGCTTCACGTAGTGCTTTATTTCATCAAATAACCAGGGATAGCCGATGGCTGCTCTTCCGATCATTAATCCATCAACACCATAACGATTTTTATATTCCCAGGCTTTTTGAGGAGAATCTATGTCGCCATTTCCAAAAACGGGTATATGCATCCGTGGATTCTCTTTGATTTTACCAATCAGCGTCCAGTCTGCTTCGCCTTTGTACATCTGAACGCGGGTGCGTCCATGAATGGTTAACGCCTGAATGCCGATATCCTGAAGGCGTTCAGCAACGTCTACTACATTTTTTGTCTGATCATCCCAACCCAGACGTGTTTTTACGGTCACCGGTAAGTGTGTACACCGCACGATTTCAGCGGTCATCTGCACCATTTTAGGAATGTCCTGAAGGAGCGCGGCGCCAGCCCCACGGCAGGCCACGGCTTTTACCGGACAACCGTAATTGATATCAATGAGATCGGGATTAACTTCTGTGGCTATCCGGGCTGATTCGACCATATTGGAAATATCCCCACCGAACAACTGGATGCCCACGGGCCTTTCGTATTCAAAAATATCTAGTTTCTGACGACTTTTCGCTGCATCCCTTATCAAGCCTTCAGACGATATGAATTCGGTATACATAAGGTCTGCTCCACCTTCTTTGCAAACAGCGCGAAAAGGGGGATCGCTGACATCCTCCATAGGTGCCAGTAAAAGGGGAAAATCCCCCAATTCTATTTTACCGATTCTTGCCATTCCTCCAACTAAAGCACTATGCAGGTTTAAAAAGCTGTTAGCCTTGTCTATATTTGCCTGCAAAGTTAAATTATTTCCCGGAAGATGTTTGAAAATGAATTAGATGCCCGTCCAGAAAAACATCCGGTAATAAACCTTATGGTAATTCTGCTCATGGTAGCACTGGGCTTTATTATTGTCGGGCCTCTTATTGGCTTCTTTTTTGCGTTGCCTTTTTATGAGGGCAGCATGGTTCAACTTGCCGAAGCCATTCAGTTTCCGGTAAATAATCCTGACATCAAAGTTCCGCTGTATATTATACAAGGGTTCGCCACGCTTGTGGGATTGATTGTTGCCCCTGCTTTGTATTTAGTCCGCGAAAAAAAATCGGTTAATGATTTTTTTCGAAGGCCCGGCTTCGAGTTGATCCCGGTGATGATAACGGCTTTCGTCGTCATTATTTTCATGGCTGTTAATTCAATTTTTATAGAATGGAACGAGGCCTTAAATTTCCCTGAATTTGCAAAAAACTTCGAAACCTGGGCTCGTGACAGAGAGGATACGGCCGCCGAGCTGACAAAATTTCTCACCAACTTTGAATCTACCGGTGAATTAATGTTGGCATTATTAATCATCGCTGTTTTACCGGCAATTGGCGAAGAGCTTGTTTTCCGCGGCCTGATACAAAATGAGCTTTTTCGCGGAACCAAAAACATTCATGTTGCCATATGGATAGCCGCCATTTTATTCAGCGCTATTCATTTTCAGTTTTTTGGCTTTGTTCCCCGCCTTTTACTGGGAGCACTCTTTGGTTATATCTATTATTGGTCTGGAAATCTAACGCTGGCGATACTTGCTCATTTTGTGAATAACGCAGTATCCGTTGTGGCGATATATTTTTATCAACGAGGAACCTTTACGTTTGATATTGAAAGTCCGGAATCAGTTCCAGCCAATGTTTTTATCATCAGTGCGTTATTGACTGCAGGGCTGTTATATTACTTATACAAATATTTTCAAGACCGTAAAATAGTCCTTCATTAAGGTGACTTCTCCGCTAAAAAAATACAACAATCTTACGCAGAGGCTCATCACCGGCATACTGGGTTCAGCCGGAATAATTACAGCTGTTTGCATTGGTGAATGGACTTATCTCCTCGTTTTTTTCATTATCTGTCTTTTTACATTATTGGAATTCTATCAGTTGGTTGGGTTAGATGGCCTTGCCCCGCAGAAAGCCTACGGCACCCTCTGTGGTGTGTTAATTTATTGTCTTTCATTTTTTATCGAAAGACAATCGATACCTGGCCAGTATTATTTTTTAATTTTTCCGCTGATCTCCTGTGTCTACATGATCAAGCTTTATAAAAAATTTGAGCGAAAGCCTTTTACCAATATCGCTTTTACCTTTCTGGGAATTCTTTATGTGGCTATTCCTTTTGCATTATTGAATGTAGCCGTATATGAAAATGGTCAGTATAATTATGAGATCATCTTTGGCCTTCTGTTTATTTTATGGGCAAGCGATACCGGTGCTTATTTTGCCGGTACCCGGTTTGGTAAAAGGAAATTGTTTGAACGCATTTCACCAAAAAAATCGTGGGAGGGTTTTGTGGGTGGAGCCGTACTCGCTTTAATTTTCGCAATCGGTCTATCCTATTTTTTCCGTTCACTTTCACTGCCACAATGGATCATCGTGGGCATCATCATCATTGTCGGAGGTACCTTTGGAGACCTTATTGAGTCGCTGCTCAAAAGAAGTATTGAAATCAAAGACTCAGGAGATGCACTGCCAGGGCATGGTGGCTTTCTCGACCGCTTTGATGGCTTGCTGATCTCCACCCCTTTTATCGTTGCCTACCTGGAGATCTCACACCTCGCCGCTCACAACTCATAGCTTATTTATATATCTTAGCAACCGTTTAACCAGCTGCATTGGCACACATTTGCTGTGTGAAACGCTTGTAATTTCTCTTCTATGGCATACATCGAACCAGCACCTCTTAAAGACACAGAAAATCCTTTTGAAGCCATGATGTCCAGATTTCATGAGGCTTCTCAGATTTTAGGGTTGGAGGAAGAAATTTATAACGTTTTAAAGAATCCTGCCCGGCAGGTCATTGTTTCCCTACCAGTGACAATGGATAATGGAACTATCAGGGTATTTGAAGGATACCGTGTTATCCATTCCAATATTTTAGGCCCTTCAAAAGGAGGAATAAGGTTTGATATGCGGGTAAACCTGGATGAAGTGAAAGCGCTTGCTGCATGGATGACATGGAAATGTGCTGTTGTTGACATTCCCTATGGTGGTGCAAAAGGGGGGGTGGCGTGTGATCCCATGCTAATGTCGTCAGGAGAAATTGAGCGTCTAATGCGTGCCTATACGTTGGCCATGGCGGACGTATTTGGACCGGATAAGGATATCCCGGCGCCAGACATGGGGACAGGACCGCGTGAAATGGCGTGGCTAATGGACCAATACTCAAGGATACAGGGGATGACAGTACCCGCGGTTGTTACTGGAAAACCCATCGTCCTTGGGGGTTCGCTCGGAAGAACGGAAGCCACCGGGCGCGGAGTAATGGTCACCGCGATGGCGGCTATGGAGAAGCTTAAAATAAACCCTTATAAGGCTACTTGTGCAGTGCAGGGTTTTGGAAATGTTGGCTCATGGGCCGCAAGACTTTTAAGTGAACGCGGACTTTTAGTTCAGGCAATCAGTGATATCTCAGGTGCATACTATAATGAAAAAGGAATAGACATCCAGGCAGCCGTGCTGTATCGCGAAACCCATAAAAGTACACTTGTGGGATTCGAAGGAATTGAAAAAATTTCCAACGAAGATTTGCTGACCCTTCCGGTAGATGTTTTAGTGCCTGCAGCTACTGAGGACGTGATTAGAAGCAGTAATGCCGGTCATATAAAAGCCAAACTAATTGTAGAAGGTGCCAATGGACCAACTTCTTCGAGAGCTGATAAAATCATCAATGAAAAAGGAATCATGGTAGTGCCGGATATCCTGGCCAACGCGGGCGGCGTTACCGTATCTTATTTTGAGTGGGTGCAAAACCGGCTGGGTTATAAATGGACTGCCGACCGTGTAAACAGGCGTTCAGACCGGATCATGAAGGACGCTTTCACCAACGTGTATAATACCTCGAAAGAATATAATGTGCCCATGCGTATCGCAGCCTATATGGTGGCCATTGACAAAGTATCGAAAACTTATAAGTTTCGCGGCGGCTATTAAAAATCATCTTCAAGCAGTGATATTAAACATGGATAAAACTTAGCCCCATAGATACGATTACTACAAATTCCCGGACCCTGTCGAGAGGTAAAGAGCGAAACGTTTCGGGAAGTTGTGAGCGTGTTCGTGGATTGAATAAGATAAGCTGTGCGTACGCATCAACCTTAAATGTTCGGCTATAAATTGCTATCAGGAATTGCTAGCTTTGTACTTCAGTTTTAGCATTCTGTTCAGATAAATAAATAATTTTATCAATGACCATACATCGTGAAGGGCATACCGTATTGTTTATTCTATTGTTTGTTCTATTCGGCCTTAATTGGCTCGTGTTTTCCTATTATCCTGAAAGCCCACTCGTACAGAATTCAGCGATACTGGTAAGTGTGATATTTTACCTGGTGATCTTGCAGTTCTTTAGAAATCCGATATTTTCCATCACGCAAAATACAAAGCATGTGCTGGCACCCGCAGATGGAAAAGTGGTTGTAATTGAAGAGACTGAAGAAAATGAATATTTTAAATCCAGAAGAAAACAGATCTCGATTTTTATGTCTCCCATTAATGTTCATGTAAACAGATCCCCCGTCTCAGGTGTGATCAGTTTTTTCAAATATCATCCGGGTAAATACCTGGTTGCGTGGCATCCTAAATCCAGTTTGGAAAATGAGCGTACCACGGTTGCTGTTAAAATGAAAGATGGAGCGGAAATCGTTTTCCGACAAATAGCTGGTGCTCTTGCCCGACGGATTAAGTGGTATATCAAAGAAGGGCAGGTCATTGAGCAAGGCGAGGAATTTGGTTTCATAAAATTCGGATCAAGGGTGGACATTTTTTTGCCCCTGGACGCACGGGTGATGGTAAAAATTGGCGATATCACAAAAGGTGGACGAACCATTATTGCCGAATTGCCTTAACTGAGGCTCCCATGGAATTTAAAAGGGCTAACGGGCGTTCCTCGTTTAATCTTGGTATCTTTGCCATATTTCTTTATGTTTAAATACAAAAATCATTTGTTTCCTAACCTATGAAGCAAGCCATTCGTTTTTCCTCAGCCCAGCCTGAATTCTATTCTATTTTAAACCTCCGGGTCAATGAATATTTTAAAAGTCGCAACCTCAGTCGTAACGGCAATGCCGAGATGGCCCTCAAGACGATATTTATGTTTACCCTTTATTTGACTCCCTATTTCCTGATGATGTTTGGTGTCATTACCAATGTTTGGTGGATGTTTGGAATGTGCATTATAATGGGGATTGCGGTAGGTGGAATCGGCCTTGCGGTGATGCATGATGCCAATCACGGTTCGTATTCAAATAAACCATGGGTTAATAACCTGCTCGGATTATCCTTAAACGCTGTTGGTGGCAGTGCTTTTAATTGGAAAGTTCAACACAACGTATTGCATCATACTTACACCAACATTCATGATGTAGATGAAGACATCAGCCCAAGGGGAATATTGCGTATGTCTCCCCATGGCGACTGGAAATCCTTTCATCGCTTTCAACATTTTTATGCGTGGTTTTTTTATGGATTATTAACCCTTGTCTGGGTTCTGGCAAAAGATTTTCTTCGCATTGTTAAATACCATAAAGAAGGCCTGGTCAAGAAACAAAGGGCAAGTATTCAGACTGAATGGACTGTCCTTATTGCTTCAAAAATTATTTATATCGCCTATGTGATCATTATTCCCGCCCTGGTATTGTCTGTAACCTGGTGGCAAATCCTCATTGGTTTTTCTGTCATGCATTATATAGCTGGTTTTATTCTCGCCATTATATTTCAACCTGCGCACGTTATCGATGGAACCGAATATCCTCAGCCGGATGAAAACGGTAGAATGGATAATAACTGGGCCATCCATCAATTGCGGACCACCACCAATTTCGCCAACAATAGCCGTCTATTTTCCTGGTATGTAGGGGGCTTAAATTTTCAGGTTGAGCATCATTTATTTCCAAATGTTTGCCACGTTCATTACAGAAAAATTTCCCCTATCGTAGAGTCCACTGCTAAAGAATTTGGACTACCCTATAAAGCGGAGCCTACATTTTTAGGCGCATTGATCGGCCATGCCAAGCTTTTAAAACAGTTGGGGGAAAAACCACCTATCATGGTGAAAGCGTAAAGGGCAAAGTGTTCGAAGTTTAAAGTTATTACTGTCCGGGAAAATCCCAATTATAAGATAAACCTCTGGGTGATCTGTTTGGCTGATAAGGTGAAGCCTCGCCCCCTATACAGGGCGCAGGCGGCCGTGTCGGACCTAGGTTGCTTTTTCATAGATCTTTTG
>JBDSIM010000135.1:0-32260 GCA_039917935.1 Cyclobacteriaceae bacterium
GGAAATGAAAATGAAGTGGATTACGGTAAATGGACCCCGGACCTATGTTGGCCCCTATCAGGATCTGTATGATGCCAGTACGACGCCAACTTTGTATGTTTTAGACGGCAAGAAAAAAATTATTGGGAAGAAGATACCTGCTGAGAAACTGGAGGATTTTCTGACGCAATACGAAAGAATTGAAAGATTGAAAGTATCGGGAAAGCTCTGATATCTGAAAATGAACGGTTTTAGTCCATTTCTGGACACTTCTATACCATTATCAAGCTCCCCAACCGGCCTTGTAAGCAATTGAATGCTAGGGATCTGTAACATTTTCAGGTTTTTTAAGACATATAGGCAACTATTCACCCTATGGGGAGTATCTAATGAGGAGGAATCCATTCAGCAATTAATGATTTCATTATGGCTTTTTTAGAAAAATTATTGGGAAAGAAGAAAACGGAATTGAAAGCCCGTTGTCCAATTACAAAAGAACAAATTGAAAATGGCTTTGGATATTTGCTTACCACCGCACAGGTAGTTGCTTCCAGAAAATACTGGGATATGATCATGACGGAGCCCGAAACACTTTCTTATTCAGTTTCACATTTTAAGAACCAGGAAAGTGGAACACAAATGCGAAGCTTGATATTTGAAAAATACAGCAGTGTTGAAAAACCATGGATGATCTCCGATTCGTGCATCAACTTGTTCGAGCACATCGATCGTCAATCCGCCCGGGACCATGCCAAAAAATGGTGGGAAACGAAGGGCAGTTATCAACCCGACAATACCGGGCCTGCACTTGAGGCCCTCGAACCATCGCTCTATCAAACTTTAAAAGATTATGCCGTCCTTGAAGCCGGCAGGACCCGGTTGAAATTGCATTGAAAAAGTGAGGACCTTTTAGCTTCGCGCTAGAATATGCCATAGTCCAGCGCCTCTCCAGAAGATTTCTTTGAGGTCACTCACGGCAAGTTTAGGTTTAGGTTAGGTTAGTCCCGTTCTCCGTCTGAGCGGGACTTTTTTTTACGCCCTAGCGAATTACTCCGTATTATCACGCTAAGCCGCAGAGGAAGTTCGAAAAAAATTGTGCAGGTGCTCATATTGAACCACTTCATTTTTAAAGCAAAGCAAATGCTAATTGGTGCGGTCAATCGTAAACTGAACTAACGACTGCAGTGAATTGCGGTAAGCTGATTCCGGGAAAGATTGGAGGATTGTCATTGCCTGGGTGTGGAAGTAATTCATTCTTTCAATCGCATATTCTATTCCGCCGGATTGTTTTACATAGGCAATAACCTCTTTCACTTTTTTAGGCTTTTCGCTTTCGTTTTTTACAATACTGATGATCCTTCTTTTTTCCAGCCATGACGATTTTGAAAGTGCAAAGATCAAAGGCAACGTCATCTTCTTTTCCTTAATATCAATACCCAGCGGTTTTCCGATTTCCATTTCGCCGTAATCAAACAGATCATCCTTTATTTGGAAAGCCATGCCGATCTTCTCACCAAATTCACGCATCCTTTCCACGGTCTTGTCATCGGAGCCTGAAGAACTTGCTCCTACTGCGCAACAGGAAGCAATAAGGGAAGCGGTTTTCTGGCGAATAATGTCGTAATATATTTCCTCTGTGATATCCAGCCTGCGCGATTTTTCGATTTGTAAAAGCTCACCTTCACTCATCTCCTTTACTGCGTTGGTAACTATTCTCAACAGATTAAAATCTTTGTTTTCAATGGAAAGGATCAATCCTCGACTAAGGAGGAAATCCCCCACCAGTACCGCCACTTTATTTTTCCAGAGAGCATTTACCGAAAAGAAGCCCCTTCGATAATTTGCTTCATCCACAACGTCATCATGAACCAACGTTGCTGTATGAAGAAGTTCAATCAGCGAGGCTCCACGGAAGGTTGATTCATTGATCTGACCACATGTGCCAGCGCTGAGGAAAACGAACATAGGTCGCATTTGCTTGCCTTTTCGTTTCACAATATAACTCATGATCTTGTCCAGCAACAATACCCTGGTCTTCATCGAAGCCCGGAATTTTGGCTCAAATTCCTGCATCTCTCGGGCAATGGGAGCTTTGATATCTTCTAGACGTAAGGACATGAACCGCAATAATACGCAAGGTTTCTTAAGTCCTGAAGTCTTTGTCGCTTTTTTGAAATTTTCCCTGATCGGATCACATGCTTTACGTGTTTGTCAATGAATTTATTATTTTAGAGAAAGAAAGCCTTGCGATAATGAAATCTCAACTGCCGGACCCCGTCAAATGCATCCATTAACAGAAGAAGTACCCCTGGAAAAAGTCATTCTGGAACTCATCACCTACAACCGCGAAAAGCATGATAAATATGTGGCTTCGGATGTTTCCGATTTGATGCAAAAAATAGATCCCGTACGGGTTAACTGGATAAATCTCGATGGGCTGTCGAACATGGCCATCATTGAAAAACTACAAGTACATTTCTCGCTGCATTCCCTTTTGGTGGAGGATATTTTGAACGATCAACGTCCAAAAGCGGAAGAATACCAGGATTACTTGTTTGTCACGCTGAAAATGCTGTATCGCATTGATGGCCCTGAGATTGACTATGAACAAATCAGTTTTGTGCTGGGAAAAAACTTTTTGTTGACATTCCAGGAAAAGGAGGGGGATCTATTCGACTCGTTCAGGGAGCGCATCCGGCAGGATCAGGGTCGTGTGCGAAAAAAACAAGCCGATTACCTGATGTACCGGCTGATCGATATCATTATTGAAAGCTATTACAACGTTTTGGACAATATCGGTGAACACATTGAAAACATAGAAAGCAGTATCCGAAGCAACACTTCCGAAGAGACTTTCCAAAAAATTCAAAGTATTAAAAAAGAGCTTATTTTCCTTCATAAAGCATTGTATCCGCTGCGCGATGCGCTTGGCAAAATAGTCAAAGATGAGAGTGACTTTATTCAGGAAGAAAACACGCCTTATTATAGGGATCTATATGAACATGTTATTCATCTGATCGATTCACTCGACACCTACCGTGATCTTAGTTCTGGCTTAACGGATATTTATATCAACACTCAGGGCAGCAAATTGAATGAGGTAATCCGGGTATTGACCATTATCTCCACTATATTCATGCCCCTGACTTTCATTGTCGGGGTGTACGGAATGAATTTCAAATTTTTTCCCGAACTGGACTGGCGGTATGGATATGGAGCTGTCTGGGCAGTCATGCTTTCAATCGCCGGGGGAATGATTGCTTATTTTAAGTATAAGCGCTGGTTTTAGAAGCTGAAAGCAGAAAGTAGAAAGCTTTAAGAAGAAGGCTTAAGACCGGCACCCCCTATCCTTCCTCCTCGACATACCGGTCAAAAATATCCACGAGAATAATTTGATTTTTGATTCTTTTAATGACAGTAAACACGTACTGATCGTGTTCGATACTTTCACCAACGTTGGGTATCCGGCCTACAATATCGATTAACATCCCGGCAAGGGTCACATAAGTTTCATTTTCCGGAAGTTGCCTGGGGAGTTTTTCATTTAAGGAAGTAAGCGTTGCGGAACCCTGTACTCTGTATTTGCGGTCGTCGATCCGTTCAATCAACGGTGTCTCCGTATCGTATTCATCCTGAATCTCCCCCACTAATTCCTCAAGAATATCTTCCATCGTAATGACACCTTCCGTACCTCCGAATTCATCGACCACGATGGCAAACTGAACATGTTGTTTCTGAAAATCCCGCATGATATCAATCAGCTTTTTGTTGGAAGCGATGTAGTGGGCAGGTCTGAGGATGGTATCAACGGAAAAGGGTTTTCCGGCATGGAGTTTTAATAAAAGGTCTTTGGTGAAGATGATTCCTGAAATGTGATCGATGGTTCCCTCAAAAACCGGCACACGCGAGTAGCCGTTTTCCAACACTTTTTCGATAATTTCAGTCACCGTTGACGACTTACTCACGGCAAAAACGTGTGTTCGCGGCACCATCGCCTGGCGGGCAGAACGTTCGGCAAAGTCAAAAGCATTGCGAATAATTTCGTATTTGCGGGCTTCGATCACGCCGCTTTTCTTTCCTTGTTCGACCATAAGCTTAAGCTCTTCAGGAGAGTGAACCTCTGCTTCTTTCAGCGGCGTAATACCGATCAGTTTTAATACCCAGTTGGAGAAGCCATTCAGCACCCATATGAAGGGTTTGAACACCCAGTAAAAAACATTCAATGGACCGGCTAGCCATAGGGTTGTGCTCTCGGGGCGTTGAATGGCATATGATTTAGGGGCAAGCTCCCCAAAAACAATATGCAGGATCGTAATCACGCCGAAGGCAATTGGTACTGCAATCCTATGGGCGGAATCAGGGTTTAGTGTGATGCCAAGAAAAGTAAAGAGGTTAAGGACTAATTCAGAGACGACCTCTTCCCCTATCCAGCCCAGTCCAAGACTGGCAATGGTAATACCCAGCTGGGTTGCTGACAGATAGGAATCAAGATTAGCAATGATGTGTTTGGAAAGCGAGGCCATGCGGTGACCTTCCTTGGCCTTAATATCGATTTGGGAAGACCGTACTTTTACGATCGCAAATTCAGCCGCTACAAAAAAACCATTTAAAAGAACAAGAAAAATGGTCAGAAAAATGTCGAATACCATAGCATTAAAAAAGGCTGTCTATAAACAGCCTAAAAGTATTAAAACTTCAGCGATGCCTAAAGTCTGCTTTCAAGTTCGGTGATTCTCGCTCCAGCTTCATTTTTTCCCAGAGACAAGGCTTTTTTATACAATTCAATGGCTTCCCGCATGGTGTCTTTCTTCTTTCGCGGAGCTAGTTTGGTGCGCTTTGCTGCGGTTTCAACTGCCTGAGCCCGTGTAAAGTAAGCATCTGCTTCACTTATTTTGGATTGAATCATCAGTTCCTGCACCCGCGCTTCAATCAAGGCAAGTTCCTGAGACTTGTTTTCAATCATCGATTGTTTGTCGGCGATTTCCGCATCCTGTAAACCAACGGTATGAATAAGATTTTCATTTTCATTGCGATACTTTTCCACTTGTTCATTCAAGAGAGCCATCTCTTTTTCATTGTTTGCCAAATCCGCCTTTAGTTTTTTCAGGGCTTTTGAAAAAGCCTCTCCATTGGCCTTTGATGATCTTAAGGATTGCTCCAGATTGTTAATCTTCTCCTCTGTGTTTTTAATATAGCTGTTCAGATCCCGCAACCGTGCGTTATAATCTTCAAAGGTAGTACCCTGTTCCAGATTTACCCTTAACAATTGACGGCTGGCATCTATGGAGTCCAGGAGTGTACCAATTTCAGATAAGGATTCAGACGCCAGATGGCTTTTCTCCAGTTCGACCTGTAGCGAGTCTATTTTCCCTTGTAAAGATTCTTTATCCTTATTTTCACAGCCCGTCAGGAAAAGAGGAAAAATGAGGACAAACAGCAGCTTTGTGGACATAACAGTGGGTTTGTGGTTATTCACAACAAAAATAGGATGAATTTCGGCCGCCTGGGAAAGTTTGGTTAAAATATTTATATACTGAGGTTTATCTACCAGAAATGACGCTAATCTGTGAAATCTACCAAATTGAACATTATGGTACTTTCTTTTTGTCGTTCATAAAAGGCACCTAAATTTGCCTCGTTTAACAAATCGCAGGGACTAGAATTCACCATGCCCAAATTAATAACAGCGCAAACACGTATCGCCGAACCGGGCAAGCCCCGGGTGATTATTATCGGGGGAGGATTCGGGGGTCTTCAGGTAGCCAAAGGGTTAACCAATTCAAGGATACAGACGGTTCTTTTTGATAAATACAATCATCATACCTTTCAGCCTCTACTCTATCAGGTTGCCACTTCAGCCCTTGAGACCAGTTCCATTGTGTTTCCCTTCAGGAAACGTTTTGCCAATGTAAACGATTTTTATTTCAGGCTTGGAGAAGTGAACCTGATACGGCCAGAAATCAATTGTATTGAAACTTCCATAGGCAGTGTTAAGTATGACTACCTCGTGGTCGCCACTGGCGCGGACACAAACTTTTACGGCCTGGCAGATGTCGAAAAGAATTCTCACCCGATGAAGACGATCATTGATGCCATCAAATTGCGAAACATCATCATCAAAAATTTTGAGAATGCACTTCTGGTCGATGATATCGAGGTCATGAATAGTTACATGGACTTTGTCATTGTGGGCGGGGGACCTACCGGTGTTGAACTGGCCGGGGCCATAGCTGAACTTAAGCTTCATGTTTTTCCGAAAGATTATCCGGAACTGGAAGTTGATAACATGGATATACATTTGGTTGAGGCCACCCCCAGATTGTTAAATGGGATGTCGGAAATAGCCGGGAAAAAAGCGCTCGAGTATCTGGAAGAGATGGGGGTGCAGGTTCATTTAAATGCTGCTGTTAAATCCTATGATGGTTACGAGGTTGTCTTTAACACGGGAAAAAAACTGATCAGCAAGACCCTGATATGGGCAGCCGGGGTAAAAGGAAATGCTGTAGGGGGGTTGCCTCCCGAAAGCCTCGGCCGATCAACCAGGCTGAAGGTGGATGCCTTTAACCGGGTGAAGGGATACGACAATATCTTCGCTATCGGTGATGTGGCTTTAATGGAAGGGGACCCTAAGTTTCCGAATGGACATCCTATGATGGCTCCTCCGGCGATGCAACAGGGCGAACTGCTGGCCGAGAATATAAATCGGTTAATTCAGCATACACCTCTGAAGCCTTTCCAGTATAAAGACAAAGGCTCTATGGCTACGATCGGGAGGAATAAAGCAGTTGTTGACATGAAATCCTTCAGGTTTCAGGGATTTTTTGCCTGGTTTGTATGGATGTTTGTGCACCTGCTTTCACTGATCGGATTTCGCAATAAGATATTTGTTTTTATCAATTGGTTAGTGAGTTATTTCTCCTATGACAAGAGCAACCGGCTTATTATCGCCCGCCCGAAAGACGGGATCCTGTAACAATGGCCGAATCCAGTAAATATCAGACGAGATTGTCATCGGCCGGGGTACTCATAGCCCTCGGTATTATTTATGGCGATATAGGGACATCACCCATATACACTTTCCGCTTTATCGTGGGCGACCATGTAATTACGGAAGATCTGATCCTCGGCGGATTATCGTGTGTATTCTGGACACTCTCTGTCATCACCTCTTTCAAATATGTTTACCTGGCTCTCAATGCAGATAACAAAGGTGAAGGGGGAATTTTTGCATTGTATGCTCTGGTGCGAAGGTACAAATCAAGATGGGTTATTTTTGCGGCAATAATAGGATGTGCGACACTGATTTCTGATGGCTTTATCACTCCTGCAATCAGCGTAACTTCCGCTATAGAAGGATTGCGCGCGCTGGATGCGAGTATATCCACCAATACGATTATCACGATTGTAATCATCATTCTGGTTGGGCTCTTTGTCTTTCAACAATTTGGCAGTGGGGTTGTCGGTAGAACTTTTGGGCCCGTGATGTTTATCTGGTTCACTTTTATTGCCGTGATAGGTTTCACTCACCTCATTCTTAAACCTGAAATATTAAAGGCCATCAATCCGGTTTATGCGTTCAACCTGTTGGTCAGGTATCCCGGCGGGTTCTGGATTCTGGGTGCTGTTTTTCTCTGTACCACCGGAGCGGAAGCCTTGTATTCCGACCTTGGTCATATTGGGAAAAGCAATATTCGAGTGGGTTGGGGTTTTGTAAAAATATCTTTACTGCTCAGCTATTTTGGACAAGGCGCATGGTTGCTTGAACACCAAGGTCACAAACTGGACGGGAAAATTCCATTTTTTGAGATCATGCCACAGTACGAAGGTTTCCTGATTTTTGGAATTATTCTTGCCACGGTGGCCACCATTATCGCTAGTCAGTCTTTAATTTCCGGAACCTTTACACTGGTGAATGAGGCGATGAAATTGAAATTGTGGCCTTCTACCAAAGTCAGTTATCCAAGTCAGGTCAAAGGCCAGGTCTACATATCCGCCATCAATTGGATCTTGATGGTAGGGTGTATATTAGTGGTGTTCATTTTCGAAGAATCGCTGCGCATGGAAGGGGCCTATGGTCTTGCCATAACTTTTAATATGCTGATGACGACTGCGTTACTGGTGTATTATTTTGCGGCCTCGCGAAAATCAACCTTTCGGGCCATTTTGCTAGGCATTCTCCTTTTCTCCATTGAAGGGGCCTTTCTGGTGTCAAATCTGAGCAAATTCTCGCATGGTGGATGGTTTACCTTCAGCATTGCGGGATTCTTCTTCATCATGATGTATATCCTCCTGCGCGCAAGAAAGCTACGCCAGCGCCACACCGAATTTGTGGACTTAAAACATTATGTAGGAATGATACAGGATCTTCAGTCGGATGAAATGGTTCCGAAAGAAGCATCCAATCTGGTTTATTTAGCTATGGCTGACAGTAAACGGTATATTGATTCCAACATCATTTACTCGTTATTTAAGAAACGCCCTAAACGCGCGGATGTGTATTGGTTCGTTCATGTGGATACCGTGGATAGTCCCTTCACCAGCAAATATATTGTGGATACGATTATTCCGAAGCGATGTTTTTTTGTCACCATAAAACTGGGATTCAAAACTGATCACCGGGTGAACCTGATCTTTAACAAAATCATTCACGAAATGGCCGACTCAGGAGAAATCGACCTGACAAGTCCTTATCCCGCCCTGCATAAATACAGTATGATGGCGGATTTCAAATTCATCATCCTCCATTCATGGGCCTCTTCAGACAGCGAAATATCCAATTTTGACCGGCTGATCATTCAAGGTTACCGTGTTTTAAAAAACCACAGTCTGTCAACGGAGGAGCTATACGGAATTGAAGCTGCCAATCTTGAGGTTGAAAAAGTCCCCATTCAGGTCGGGCCCATGGCTAAAGTAAAAATTAAACGCGAACGCGAGGAGTAAAAGAGAGTGCTCATCGCGCGCAGGCCTTTCGGTGGGGTTTCGATTTCTGAAGACACGCCCGAAAACGAACAATTCAGAAGTCCTGTAAGTAAATTCAAAAAGCTTTCCCCAAATGTTGAACCAAGATAAAATTAAGGCCGTGGGCGAATACGTATATTCTTCCATTTCATGGTAAATAACCTGCCATCCCCGATGCCGTGCATCTGCAAACCAATGAATCCGCTGGGATTTGTTTTGTAAACGTCTTCATCGGCAAGATCCTCCACTGCATGGCCATTTACCCATGTCTGGATGCGGGGGCCGTTTGTGACAATTCGCAGTTTGTTCCACCCCTCGTTGTACAAATAGTGATGACCATTCTCAATTTTTTCTTTCGAAGAAAGCCATCCTGTACCCAAAGCTTCACCATATAAGAGGCCTGTAGTTGGGGTACCCGGCCTATGGTTGCGCTGCATTTCCACCTGCGGACCATTTACGCGACCAGCCCTCAAGTCGTGCCCCTCCCCCGTTGTCACAGGCTTAACCCTGGAACGGATCTGTACACCAGAGTTGGTAACACTATCGACCATTACTTCCAGCTCCAGTTCGAAATCGCCAAATGTTTTCTGGGTGCAAAGAAAAGAGTTCGGGCTTCCGGCTACTGTTCTACCGACAATTGCCCCGTCTTCAACGGTATAGCTATGGGAACCATTGAGGTGAACCCAACCGTTTAACGTTTTTCCATCAAAGAGTGTGCTCCACCCACCTTGTAAGTTTACGGCATCCGAAGATTTTCCTTCGGACGGGAGCGCAAAAGCTATTATTGAATCACCATATTTTGTGTCGTTTTTTCCGCCACCCCCTGCAGCAATCACCAAATATTGTTTTCCGTCAATCATGTATACACTGGGTGTAGCGTATCCACCAGCGGGTAATGTATATTCCCATAAGACCGATCCGGAATGGGTATCAAAGGCGCGAATTTTCTCATCGGGTGTAGCTGCGATAAATACAATCCCTCCGGCGGTGGCTACGGGTCCGCCAAAATTTTTAGCACCAGTATTTCGTATACCTTTTGCCACCAACTCAGGATATTCTCCAAGGGGAACTTTCCACAAAATAGATCCGGTTTGCAGATTGACGGCATTCAAGGTCCCCCAGGGTGGTGCGATCGCGGGAGCGCCGTAGGGGTCGACAAAAAATGGAATTTGCACGGAGTAACGAACACGCGAACTTACCACGTCATGTTCAGTGTTTTCGGGATCAGACCGTAAAAATGCCATGAGGGCTTTCATTTCTTCATCCGAGAAGTGCGTGAAAGCCGGCATGATACCCTTCCCGTTGCGTATGATGGTCACTAGCGCAGCATCGTCTTTTTGAATGTTGATAAGGGAGGGGTAAACCGGAGGACTACCCTGCCTGTCTAATCCGTGGCAGGTTGTACAATTTTTCTGATATACCATCCCACCTTGTTGAGCCGGACTTGCCTTCCGTTTATCAACATCATGGAACATGCGCAACGTGTTAATGGAAGGGGCTTCATTCGCATTTACGTACAATATATTTGTCGAGGGATCGAAGGAAGCACCGCCCCACTCCACACCCCCCTGATGACTGGGCATTGTGATCACACCTTGTAAGGAAGGTGGCGTAAAGATAAGACCCGTTTCATATTGCCTGAATTGTTTTATAGCAGAGGCGCGCGATTCAGGGGTAACGTTGGTAAGGTCCGCTTCACTCACAGATAATCGCACCAGCGGCGGCGGCTTTAAAGGAAATGGTTGAGTGGGCCAGGCTTCCTCGCCTGGAATTTTCGAGGAGGGTACTGGCAATTCAACCACCGGAAATAAAGGCTTGCCGGTGTCTCTATCCAAAACGAATGTCAGGCCCATTTTGGTCAATTGAACCACCGCATCCTGCGAGGTTTTTCCGGATTTAATGGTAACCAGAATAGGGGCTGGTGGATTATCGTAATCCCAGATGTCATGGTGTACTGTCTGGTAGTGCCACTTGCGTTCACCCGTAGTTGCCTCCAGCGCTACCACCGAATTTCCAAACAGGTTGGTTCCTTTCCTGAAACCACCATAAAAATCATTGGCCGGAGATCCGGTTGCAAAAAATACCCATCCCCTTTTTTCATCGACAGAAAATCCACCCCAGGGATTTGCCCCGCCATACATTTCCCCATCGACCCATTGCCAGGTATCAAATCCAAATTCTCCTGCTACCGGGATCGTGTGAAATATCCACCTGAATTCTCCTGTAACTGTATCGAATGCACGCACGTGCCCCGGGGTGGAATTGTACTCTTCCGGTACCCGTGAAGTAACGATGAGAAAGTTTTTAAACACGATGCCTGGTGTGGTGATCTCAACAGAAGCAGTGGAGGAATCTATATCCAGGTTTTTTCGAAGGTCAATAAAACCGCCGTCACCAAATGATTTAATCAGGGATCCGGACTTCGCATCCAGCGCATAAACTTTGTTGTTGACAAAATGGAAAATACGTTTACCCGCCTCTCCCTCCCAGTAAGTAACACCACGGCTACGGCCTCGAAAGATCTTACCGCCCTCGTTGTAGTTTGACGATACGAACTTCCAGACCTCTTGTCCCGTAACGGCATTTAACGCGACCGCGTCTAGCCTGGGTGTTGTAAAATACAGCAATCCTTCCACAATGATGGGGTTGGAATACATAGACGGACCGTTGACATCCCCGGTGTGATATTCCCAAACCGGCTTAAGCTTGTGCACATTAGATGCATTGATTTGGGCCAGCTCCGCGAATTGATTTGATTTTTTATCGCCCCTGTAAATCGCCCAGTCGGTGTAGTTATCGTATTTGTCGGGTGAATACTCCCCAGAACTTTGCTCCTTAAGAGACCCCTCTTTTTTACCACAGGATAGAACTGTCAGTAGAATAAAAATCCAGCAGGCGACAATCCGTATCATACACAAAGAAGTTACTGGAAATATAAAAAATAGTTTGGGTATTAAAAGGTTATTCTGTTTTGACAAGTTAACTGTGAGCGTAATCCAGATAGCAAACCAATGTGATTAATTTATCCGATCATTCCCAAACGGGGTTTTCACAACTCCACCAGGGTTCTCTTCGCAAAAAGTAGGATCTGCACAGAGCTTTTACCTTAAGGCTTATTGCTTCAAGCTTATTCACAAACATAATTCTTCCATGCCTCGGTCATGGCAACCAGATTCAACTCACCCGTATAAACAATTAACCGATAACGGATTACCTCTGTTTCTCCTCTGCCAATCTTCCAGTCACCTGAAATCTGCCTTGAAGGGCCAACACCCAGTTCATTGTCCACCCGCCATGGTATAGGGAAATCTTTGTTGTCGGGATGATCAAGCAGGGCAATGTGAGCAAGGTCTCCGCGGCCTGGCACTTGTATTCCAACATCATTCCAAATCGCCCGTTGTCCTTCAGCGTCGCCATTTTTTTGTCCCACAGCATTGACCACTTCACCGCGGATTCCATTGCGCCAGGGCATGCGTAGGAAAAGTCCGCCAACATAAAATTTTTCCATGGTGATATCCGTTTTTGCTACTCCACGCCATTCAAGATCCAGCAGAAATTTTCCCTTGATTTCCGTAAGAGACCATGTTTGGGTTTCGGTTAAGACAGCGTTTCGTTTATCATCCAACAGATCATAGACAGTTTGCCATTGTACACGAGACCCCATCTCTTCAACAACCCGTACGGACACCTGCTTCCAATAGTCTTCGTTAAAATTCATAAAATAATCCCGGCCGTTTACCTTTTTTAATCCCCAGTAAAGCCCGGTTTGATGTTTGTGATGTTCAGGGCTGAATTCAGTCAGTTCGCCGTTGCCATCGGGTGCCATAATGGGGTGAATATAAGGCCGCATACCTTGTTTGGCATTCTGAATAAGGAGAAGGTCCCTGCCCTCGTTTTTATACACTGAAATAGACCCGACACGCTTATCATGAAGTACCTTAAGCATGTTACTACCCTCATGGGTTTCCTGTTTGTCAGGACCACAACTCATCAGGGCGATAACTAGGGTGAAACTTGAAAATGTTATGCAGCGAGACATTTGAATTGGTTGATCATAAAATTTGGTGTGCTAATAGTTGGTTGATTTCCAATCAATGCTTGTTACAGTTTCCACTTTCGCACGGTTTTGTTACGCTTTATTTCATCGCCCATACGATCAGTGATTCCATCGGAATTTTATCACCATTGATTTCCTGGTCGGGCTCACGCTTCTCGATCACCGCGGTGACCATAAAACTTTGTATTAAAAGCGCTTTTAAATCCTCCTTTGAGAATGTGTTAAACCCATACTTCACAAAGGGAAGTGCTTCCATGGTAGCTTTTGGCCTGACCGAAATAATAATTTCTCCGGCTGGCTTTAATACGCGCCTGATTTCTGAAAGTATCAGCCGGCTATCGTCCCAGAAAAAAATTGTGTTAACCGAGAAAACCTTGTCAAATATTCCATCATCAAACGGCAATATTTCAGCACTTGTCAGGCAAAATTCAGCCTGGCACGCGGTGATAAAACGTTCATTCATGATTTCAGCCTCGCGAACCATCACAGGAGAAAAGTCACAACCCACGTATTTCACTAACGGATGTCCAGTTAAAATTTCGCTCACAAAAAAACCATTGCCCATTCCAATTTCAAGGAGCTGGTCACATTCCTGAACACGGAGCGCGTCAATGGTGTAACGATTGATATGCAAATTTCCTCATTCATTTTTTTTGCCACCTGAATTCCTATGTCACTATCCGGTTTTCTAAGTTGCCGGGCGATCGATTGGAGTATTTCGTCATTCATAAAGCATGGGTAAAAGGCAATAATCCAGATTAAATTAAATGAACAATGCCCGCATCCGGACAGTCTTGTTCGACATCGGGCTATTATACTGTGATAATATGCGAAATTGGCCTGAATAAGAAATGGCATCACAATTGACTTGTCCCTCTCGTCAAATGCACCTTATGTTTAAAAGTTATTTCACCATTGCTTTGCGCAATTTTTTCAGGCACAAGGGATATTCATTTATTAAAGTTGCCGGCCTGGCTTTCAGGCTTGCTGCCACTTTGATTATCTATTTGTACTCTTACGATACTTTCCATACGAAGTACAAAAATATCGTGCGCGTACTTACCATCGACAGTGCGGAAGGTGTTAGCAGTAAGCTTGTTGGCGTTACCCAACCTCAACTGGGCCCGGTGGCAGAGGAAGAACTTCCAGAAGTTTCTTAGTTACGAAGACAAGTTCCTAACTTTCATCAGCGTTTGTCAAGCTTATTCTCATCGCCTTTGTATTTGCCAGCGTGATCGCTTACTACGTCATGGACAAATGGCTGGCTGATTTTCAATATAGTATCAAGGTCGGACCCGATATTTTTTTGTTAGCTGGCGTTTTGTCTTTTGCCATTGCTTTACTCACGATGAGTGTCCAGGCGCTGAGAGCAGCGTTCAGTAATCCGGTTGATTCACTGCGCAGCGAATAAAATAGCCGAATATCCATTGACTTAAGCGGGGCTATTGGTTGGCCCATACCAGGGAGATATCTTTGGCCATGGATTCCCAACTCCCCTTATCGGACCCCAAAATTCTTGTGACCCTTACCACCCTGAAGATGCCTTTTGGAAAATACAAAGGGAGGTTGATGTGTAATCTACCGGTTGAATACCTCGAATGGTTTGCCCGCAAAGGTTTTCCTCAGGGTCAGATGGGAATGTTATTGTCTACCGCCTACGAGATAAAACTTAACGGTTTAGACTATTTACTGGAGCCCTTAAAACAAAAATGAAGCATTTCATTAAAATTTTGACTATTTAAAAAAACTCAAATCTATGACTAGGGGTAAAGGCAACCTTTATTGTTATATAAGAGTCTATGAACTGTAAAACCTCATCATGAAAAAATTATCACTGCTTTTAACCCTGATTTGTCTTGCCGCGACGTGTTTTGCCCAGGAAATCGAAAAAGACCTTCCTCATTTTACCCGTATCGTAGCCTCGCCACGGGTAAACGTTATTCTTAGCAAAGGCGCCCAGGAATCAGTAAAACTGGTGTATCATGATGTTACCAGCGATAAAATCAACATTGAGGTGAGTGGGCGTACTTTGCGTATTTATCTTGACAATGCGCGCAAAGTTGAAAGAATGAAGCCAAGGGAACACCGATACGGAAGCAGGCGCCGTTTGTATGAAGGTGCTTCAGTGACCGCCTATGTAACCTACAAAGATCTCGATATGCTGGAGATCCGTGGAAACCAGGAACTTACCTGCCACGACCCCATCGAAGCAGAAGCCTTCACGCTCCGCGCTTATGGAGAAAATGAAATTACATTGTCATCTCTTAAGACGGAATATTTTAAAGCCAAGTTGTATGGCCAAAATGACTTGCGGATAAAAAAAGGCAAGGTCATCGAACAGAAGTATTTGCTTTACGGCGAAAATAAAATCGATGCACGTGATGTGAAAAGCGACTACACTGTTACCAGCATTTTCGGAGAAGGGTCACTAAAGGTGAATTCCTCAGAAGAGATTAGAGTCGATGCCTTTGGGGAGCCAATGATTTTCGTAGATGGTGGCGCGCATGTAAATAAACGTCTGGTTTTTGGAAAGGCAACGATATTAGAAAACTAATCATTAGGATTTTACTCCGCCAATACGCAAAAACGTTACAAACAGTTCGTGTCGTTGTGATTCGTATTTGTGCTCCGGTGGTGTCGTTCCTTATTGACTTGTATCGGCCAAATCAATGTAATTCAACCTCACCCATGAACAGGGTCACAAGCATTATCCTTAAGTTTTGTGTAGCGGGAGCATAATAATATCCCCACTTCGTTATGGAATTTTCCAGCCTTCAGCATCCAGTCCATATCAACAATAAACAACAATGGTATGAAAACCTGGAGAATGAAATTTTTAGGGGTGCTGTTCCTTACAAGCGCCATGACCCTGCTGGCTTTTACGCTTCGAAGGGCCGAGCCGGTTAAAAAGAAAATTCCCTTCGTTCCTCCGAAGGGTTGTGTTTTTCGTACGATCATGGGTGAAGAATCTTCATTGAATTACTTCATTCATAAAACGCCGGAGAACGTACAGCGATCGGTTGATCGAGGACTGGCATGGATGGTCGACGCGCAGAATGATAACGGCGGATGGGGGGCAGGGAGTCATCAGCGTCAGCACGTAACTGACCCTCGTGCAGTGGAAACTGATCCGGCAACTACCGCCATGGTAGCAATGGCTATGCTCAGAAGTGGTACAACCCTGTCAACGGGTGATTATTCCAAAAATTTACAAAGGGCATTGAACCACCTCCTTCATGCAGTTGAAACATCCGAAGAGGACAACCACAACATTACAAGTCAGACCGGCACCCAAATACAAACAAAACTTGGAAATAATATCGATGTGATCCTTACTTCGCAATTTCTTTCCAATATCCTGAAGTACACAGACCATGATCCGAATCTAAAATCCCGTGTGCAAAAAAGTCAGACAATCTGTGTCAACAAAATTCAGCGTGCACAGGAATTAAACGGCAGCATGGCTGGCTCGGGATGGGCTGGCGTTCTACAATCTTCTTTTGCTACCAACGCCCTGGAGGCTGCGGATGCGAATGGCGTTGCCGTAGATAAAAAAGCGCTGGACAGAGCGCGTAATTTTCAAAAAAGCAACTACGATACCAAAACAGGAGATGTTAATACAGACATGGGTGCCGGGATCGTCTTATATTCTGTAACGGGTTCTGTGAGGGCAAGTGCTAAGGAGGCACGGAAGGTTGAGGAAGAAGTTGCCAAAGCAAAACGCGAAGGTAAACTTTCGAAAAACAGTACTCCGACAGCAGCCAACCTGGAGAAGATTGGTTTTGAGAAAGACGAGGCCCTGCAACATGCTACGGCATATGAAGTCTATCAATCGGCGAAAGTGGAAGCTCAGAGAGATGATGTGATGAGTGGTTTCGGCAACAATGGTGGTGAAGAATTTCTCAGTTACCTGCAAACAGGAGAAAGTATGATCATCAATAAAGACAATACCTGGAAAAACTGGTACGACAACATGAGTGGACGCTTATTAAAGATTCAAAACAACAATGGAAGCTGGCAAGGCCACCATTGCATCACCAGCCCGGTGTTTTGTACCGCCACTTGTCTGTTAATCTTATCGGTGAATAACGACGTGGAAAATCTGATTGAATTAGGGGGGAAATAAACTCCGTATTCCAACGACAAGATCGCGGAACCATCTGAAAAAACCAGTGATGTTTCACTGGTTTTTTGTTCATGATCCAACCCCTCGTTGATATGAATTTTAATGGAGCTTAATGGGGTCTTTTTTGATGGTTAACATCCCTTTATTAAGATATCTATTATATTTCATACTTATCCGGTAATTCACCGCCAGAAAATACCGGTGTAATAATCCTGATGATCTTTATTTATGAACGATTTTGAACATCATCTGATCACATTTGGACATAGAAACCTGGTCTTGGGGAAAATTCCAGCCAGAAAGCAACCTCGGGAGAAAAGCATAGTCTTTGATTAGTTAAACCAATTAGGGAAATTTTACCGCTTGACTTAAACACCAGACCATGATTAAAAACTACCTCCGTGTTGCGCTGCGTTCCATCTTCAGGAACAAACTCACGGCCTTCATAAACATTGGTGGCCTCGCGCTGGCGATGGGATGCAGTCTGCTGATATTTTTATTTATCAAAGATGAGTTGTCATATGATCGATACCACGCTAAAGCGGAGAGCATATATCGGGTCACCAGAAATTTCCTGTCACCTGACGGTTCGGTAAACCTTCACCTGGGTCATGTCGCGCCACCGTTTGGGCCCCTGTTGAAAAATGACTTTCCTGATTTTGAACACGTGGTAAGGACTTTACAGAGCGAGTTTCTGGTATCCTATCAGGAAAACGGTGAGGAAAAAAAATCATTCAACGTAGAGAATGCCTTTTATGCGGAACCGGAAATATTTAAAGTATTTTCAATTCCGGTGATGGCTGGAAGCGGAGAAAAAATCCTGAGTGAACCGTTTCAGGTGATGATGTCAGAAACTGTTGCCAGGAAATATTTTGGAGCCGAGAGCCCCCTTGGTAAGATATTAAAGGTGAGTAACCAGTATGATGTTACGGTAAGCGGAGTCTTTCAGGATTTTCCGAAGCAATCACACTGGCACCCTGGCATACTGGTTTCTTTTTCCACCCTGAACGATACCACCATTTATGGCCGCGAAGGATTGGAGAGAAACTGGGGTAACAATTCTTTCGCCACTTACATCCTGGTAAAAGAATCTTTTGATCAAAGAAAAACCGAAAGTCAGTTTCCCGCTTTTATAGACAAGCACATGGGTCCTTTGATGTCAGGCAGCAACGTACCGATGCCTTCCACATGGACAAACTTATTTTTACAAAAGCTAACAGACATACATTTACATTCACATCTTGATTCTGAGATAGAGTCGAATGGGAATATGAACAGTGTTTCTATGATGGGAGTAATCGCGATCTTCATCATCCTTATCGCCTGTTTTAACTTTATCAATCTGTCAACCGCCAGAGCCACAAAAAGGGCAAAGGAAGTGGGTCTGAGAAAAGTGGTTGGGGCGTTCAAAATCCAGCTAATCATTCAATATTTAAGCGAGTCAATCCTGATTTCATTTTTGGCTTTACTGTTATCCATTGGGTTAGGGTTCCTCAGCATTGGCTGGCTAAATGCTTTCACCGCGAAAACTTTGTCATTGAATGTCATGCACAACGGAATGTTGTACACTGGATTATTTCTATTTGCTTTGCTCATAGGAATTTTTGCGGGGATCTACCCTGCTTTTGTAATTTCCTCATTTAAACCCATTGCGATTCTCAAAGGGCAGCAGGGTTCTGTCAAGGGAAAAGCGGGACTGCGAAAAGTGCTTGTTGTCACGCAATTTTCCATCTCCATTATTCTGATCATCGCAACACTGATCACATTTAAACAACTTCAGTTCTTAAACAACCGGGATCTCGGGTATAACAAAGATCAGGTTATAAACCTGGATTATTTTGATGAAGTGGCTTCCTCCTACGACGCCTTCTACAATGCGTTGATGCAACAATCTTCCATAAAGGAGGTCGCCCGTTCGAGCCGCGTTCCAACGGGGAGGTTATTGGATTCCCAGGGTTCGGCGCAAATACAAAAAGGGGATTCGCTCGCCAACACGGATGTGGTGCTTAAAAATATCCGGATTGACTACCATTTTTTCGAGACCTATCAGATCCCCTTTGTGGCGGGCAGAAATTTATCCAAAGAAATAAAGACCGATGACTCTCTCGCTTTTATTTTAAATGAGTCGGCTGTTCATATGATGGGTATGGAGCCGGAGGAAATCATGAACAAAGATTTTCAATATGGATCAGTAAAGGGCCGGGTAGTTGGCGTTGTGAAGGATTTTCATTTTGAATCACTGCATGAACCGATCGTACCCATCGTTTTTCACCCATCCCGTTTTTACAATGTTATTTCTATTCAGGTAGCGGGTAAGGAAATGCAAACAGCGATCGCCCAAATCGAAAAGGTATGGAAGGAATTTGTTCCCCATCGTCCTTTCGAATACAGTTTCCTGAGTATGCGCTATCGCCAATTGTATGAAGCTGAACAAAAACAAGGTCAACTGTTCACCACCTTTTCCGGTTTGGCAATTTTTATTGCCAGTCTGGGATTATTTGGTTTGGCCACCTTTAATACAATGCAACGGATAAAAGAAATCGGAATCCGAAAAGTGTTGGGGGCCTCAGTCGGGAATATTATTCAGTTACTATCAAAAGAAATTATCGTGCTAATTCTCATTGCCAATATCATTGCCTGGCCAGTTGCCTGGTATGTTATGGATCAATGGCTGAACGCTTTCGCCTACCGGATTAATGATAACTTTCTGTTGTATTTCCTTGCCGCCATGGTGGCCATCTTGATCGCGCTCTTTACGGTGAGTACGCAAACCATAAAAGCAGCGATGTCAAACCCTTCTGATACACTGCGATATGAATAAAAAAAACCTGCCTTGACAAGAGGCAGGTTCTAATGATAACGCGGCGTATTAAAGCAACTACAGAACACGGGCTATAAAAATTATGGAGGCTAGTGAACTTGCTAACATAATCAATAAGCCCAACGCGCGATTTCTATTGATTTGGTTCATGTCTACATAACAATTATAGAAATTGTTTTGTTTCTTTCAACCAAACCAAAAGGATTTATTTTCCTTCCAAGCTATCCTCGTGTCCGTCTCCTCCGAGGCTATAGGAATTATTTTCTTCATCTTCTGATCCAACCGCTTCGCTGGCATCGTCTAGCTCGGAACCTGGAATGTCCAGGTCTTTGCCAGTCATATCAACCGGCCATACTCGATTTTTAAGCTGCTCGTCTTCGCCCATATCCATACTCAGATCTTTTGGGCCAAGTGCCTGAAGATCTTCCTCCGTTACATCCGACTCATTTTTTTCTTCCGCATCTTCCTCGGCATCAGGGTCTTTTACGACCGGAAATTCCATCGCATCACGGTCCGTAAGATCCTCGATGTCCCGGGTCAACGCTAATGGGTCGTCAGTGATATCATTCGGATCGGAAACTATACTTTCGTTTATGGTGAAATTCTCCTGGCCAATCGCCCGCGAAAAATTCTCCACATCGATACCCACTCGTTCGGTATTTAAGCGGTTCATGATATCCTCATTCGGCGGATATTCACCAGGAAGCTTATCATGATTATCTTCCTTATCGGATTTATTCAGGGCATCATTCCTTTTTCTGTCCTCCTGCGTGCTGTCTGGGGATTTCTGCTTTCTGCTTTTCATAATTTCACATTTTATCAGTCGGAGAAAATATTATGCCCCTGAAATGAAAAAGCTGTTGTTCAGCATTGGATAAACCAACAGCTGGTGGTCAGGTGGATTCCCTTGCGCACCCAAAGGAACGGGGTTGCGTTCATCATCTGTTTTAAAAAAAGTCGTTGCTTTTGTAATGATTGTTAATCGTTGATGTCGGTTCATACTCTTCTGCCAGTTCGTTTGAAGGTATTCGCTTCGTGCCGATAGGAATGATTGACTGCAAAAACAAGCGGAGAGAATTCATCGTAATAAGTCCAATTAAACGGCACCACCTGATTCCGGCTAATACCGCAAACACAGATGGAGGCATGGATTTGTTACTCCTTCCAACAAAAGGTTAACTATCAAATCCAAGATTATGAAAAAACTCATTTTATTTTTCATTGCTTTTTCGATGTATGGTGTAACGGCAGTTGTTGCACAGACACCGGCACCACAACCCGATACACTATCAGATCCTGTGCAGCAAGGCGATCCGGCCGTAAGAACCCTTCCACCACAGATAGATTATGTAAAAGACATGGATCGTGTTTTACCGGAAGAACTTCCCGAACCAGTACGACGGACACTCGAAAGCAGCGCTCAATATACCGACTGGCAGAAGGCAATGATTTACCAGAATAAAGACAAGGATGAATATTTGATTCAATTTAAAGAATCCGGAAAAACAACTTCGTATAGGATCGATAAACAGGGCAGGCCTGTCAGGGAAGATTAATGCATACGTAGATAACGCTCCACAGTTATGGACGCCGTGTTTATAAACTCCCCAGGTACAAAGTTTTGATAAGTAATGGCAGGTACTTTATGTAGCCTGACAGCCGGGAGAGGGGCTGGTTAATCCTCTTTCAAATAAATTTTAACGCTATGTTACGTTGGTCAGTTATCTTTTTTGTTATTGCTATCATTGCAGCAATATTTGGTTTTGGCGGTATTGCCGAAGGTGCCGCTTCTATCGCGAAAGTTTTATTCTTCATTTTTCTTGCCATGTTTATTATTACCATTTTGTTTGGTGCAAGTCTGTTTAAAAAGTGAAGTCTATTCATAGAGCTTAGTAAAGGGCTGCCTGGCAACTCTTACTAAGCTATTGTTTTATCATTACGCTGAATCATATGAATGCACAAACAAGAATATCCCCCATTGGGAAAACGCTGGGGTGGGTAGCGACGGGAGTAGGCGTTTTTCTTGTTGCTCATGCGGTGATTAAGGCGCTGACAAGATTTAATTTTTATAATAAGGTAGTATTGATTACTGGCGGCTCAAGAGGTCTGGGACTGATTATGGCCAGGCATCTCGCTGAGAAGGGGGCGAAGATCGCGATTTGTGCCCGCTCGGCAGACGACCTTGAGCTGGCAAGACAAGAATTAGAGGCAATGGGAGCTGAGGTCATTGCGATGACCGTAGATATTACAGCGAATGAAGAAGTCAAGGCATTAATCCGGGATGTTGTTAAGCATTACGGAAGGCTGGATGTGCTCATCAACAATGCCGGCATTATTCAGGTCGGGCCACAAAATCTGATGGGTATCGAAGAATACCAGGTGGCTATGCAAACCAATTTCTGGGCGCAATTGTATGCCATTCAGGCATCTTTGCCACACTTCCTTCAAAGAGGTGAAGGAAAAATTGTAAACATCACTTCGCTTGGTGGGAAAATAGCTTTGCCCCATCTGCTACCGTATTCTGCCAGTAAGTTCGCCGCGCTAGGATTGTCTGAAGGTATGCATGCAGAATTAAAAAAATACAATATTCATGTCACGACCGTTGTGCCCAATTTAATGCGCACAGGAAGCCCTGTTCATGCTGATATAAAAGGCGATCATGGAAAAGAATATGCGTGGTTTAAGCATGCTGATTCTAATCCGATGTTTTCTCAGGATCCTGATACAGCGGCAGCCACGATACTTAAAGCCGTTGAGTATGGCGAATCCGAAGCCATCCTTTCGCTTACAGGTAAATTCGCCACCCTTATTCAGGGCTTTGCTCCAACATGGGTGAATACTTTAATGAGCTTAGCCAATAAATATTTACCTGATGGCATAACGGGGGGAAATCAAACTCTGAAAGGCGCTGAAGCGGAATCCGCCTTGTCGCAGGGACCCATCGCACGACTCAGTGATAAGCAGGCTGCGCGTAACAATGAAAACTAGTGAAGCGACCCATTAATTTTTTTGCAACCGAAGCCCAATGCAATGACTCACGCCAAATCATACACAAAGTTTCTTATGCATCTGTTCTTCAGTAGCGTTTTAAAAATAAAATTTTTGATGGAAGTGTTTGGTGAAATTAATGGAAAAGGCGAACAGAAAATGGATAACCTGCCACAAAAAGCATTTCTCCGTGAACCTTTGTGAGTTCTTTGTGGTCTCCGTGTAATTGGATTTCCACAGTACCCGACATGGAATGTTGAATAATTAAATGGCTATTACACGAGGCTTTCATATCACACGCTTATTCCATCCTGTTATTATCTAGCCTGCAAAAATTATCCATACCCAGATGCATCAACGCGTCGCCAGCATTGATCACAGGTCCATTATTTAAACTGATTACGTATCCCGTTTCAGAAGCTTTAACCTCCTCTTTGAATTCGCCAAAAGGGTCTGTGATCGTGCCTACCCATTCGCCGCGGTGAACCAGTTGACCGCATTTGATATTGGGTTGAAAAAGCCCAGCATGTTTCGCCCTGATCCACGATGTATTCCAGATTACCTTATTTTCTTCCTTTGGTTCTGGGGCGGTATCAATCATATTCAGGTGTTTCATCAATCGCAACGTTCCCGCGACGCCTTCCTCAATTGCCTGGGCATCAAACCGCAGGGATTCTCCCCCTTCATAAACAATAATTTTTTTACCTTTTGTAGAGGCCTCCTTTCTCAGGGAATTAGGACGGAAGGCTGAGTCTATCGTAAAGGGTGCGCAAAAAGCATTGGCCAGTTCTAAATTCTTGTCATCGCGTAAAAGGGCCCGGACCTGAGGATAGTTTGCGCGCATAGCCCCCCCGGTATGATAATCGATGCCACAATCAATAAAAGGAATGACTTCGTTCATCAGGTGATATGCTACGCGACTGGCGAGCGATCCGTTTTTTGTTCCGGGAAACGAACGGTTTACGTCTTTGCCATCGGGTACTTCACGGGAATAATTAAGAAATCCATAAACATTGATCACAGGCATGCAAACCACCGTTCCTCGTTTTACTTTGTGAAAGCCAAGGTCTAAGATCCGCCGGACCACCTCCATGCCGTTCAGTTCATCGCCATGCATCCCGGCAATTAGTGCCAGAACGGGCCCATCCTTCATAGATCGCGAAACATATATAGGGGTATTGATGAGCGTATGCGAAGGCAGCCGGGCGATGTTGATATTGATCTCTTTGAACTCCCCCGGCAGGATCTCCTGGTTTGCGATGATTACCTGTTTCAATATTTAACTTTAAATGTCAATGAGTTTTAAAGTTATGAAATGGCTGGTAAAAAAACGGAAAATGCCCGTTAATAACCGGCTAGAGCTGAAAAGAGCGCTGCCGCGTTCTGAAATCTCCCGTCTTCCAGCATTTAAAATTTGTCTTTTTCGACGACATCAGGCATTTACCTTATCCTTTTGTATTTTTTGTTTTCCTGCAAATTTTTCCACAAACTGGTAAATTCTTCCGGCAATATCAACTTTGGTGGCCCCTTCAATTCCTTCCAATCCAGGCGAGGAGTTTACCTCCATTATGAGGGGACCTCTGCTGGAGGGGAGCATGTCCACCCCAGCCACGCCCAATCCCATTTTCTTGGCTGCCATCAGGGCAGCGGCTTTCTCCTGACGAGTCAGTTTCACCACTGTAGCGGTACCACCCCGGTGCAGATTGGATCTGAATTCTCCCTCCTTGGCTTGTCTGCGCATTGCGCCAACAACCTCACCGTTGACGATAAACGCACGGATATCAGCACCCTTGGCCTCTTTAATAAATTCCTGAACAATGATACGGGCATGAATACCATGAAAAGCTTCAACGATGGATTTGGCTACCTTTTTACTTTCAGCCAGCACAACGCCTAGCCCCTGGGTGCCTTCTAATAATTTAATCACCACGGGTGCGCCTCCTACAGCCTCAACAATACCTTCAGTATCCCGCGAATAATCCATAAAAATCGTTTTAGGCAAACCCAGTCCTGCACGGGAAAGGATCTGAAGACTTCTCAGTTTATCGCGCGAGCGGATTAATGCCTGCGACTCAACCGCCGTAAATACTTTCATCATTTCAAACTGTCTGATAACCGCGGCGCCATAAAAAGTAACGGACGCGCCAATCCTTGGAATAATAGCATCGAAGTAATCCAGACGTTTACCGTGATACAAAACCATAGGATTTTTCTTCTCGATAAAAAGAACACACTTCATATGGTCAATAATCTCCACACGGTGACCTCTTTCTTCGCCCGCTTGTTTCAAACGCTTCGTAGAATACAGTTTTGGGTCTCTGGAGAGGATAGCAATATTCATAAGAGTAAGGGTAGGAAATTAGCGGTTTTTAGATCGTAGTGAGAGACGGGTTTTGCGTTTCTCCCGAAACGATAAATTTTTCTTTTTCACATCAATCAGAAACCTGTCTCTTAAAATTTTACGCCCGATTAATATCGGAAATTTTAAAGATCCCCGGTTACTCAAAGAAAATTCAGTAGCAATAACTTCCTCAAAAACTTTAATCGAAGTTATGATAACAAAACGCTTTTCAACTTCACCGAAAGAATTTTTGATGTCTCTTTCTTCAAATTGCGCGAAAGTAAATTTCATTCCTGTGAATTCAGGATGCTCCTGATCCAATAAAATAAATTCAAGCTTTCCATCCACTATTTCAGCTTTGTGACAATGCAGGCTGCAGGTATAGGCTCCGGTATCAATCTTCGCATGAATATCATAAAGGCCAAGTTCTGGAAGGTCAACCCGGTCATATCTACCCAATATCTGCATGTGGGATTTTTAGTGAATATAAAATAAAAAAGCCCTGCCAAAACAGGGCTTTTTTAAAATAATTTTCCGTAATGGCTACGATTTCACTTTAAATGCAACCTGGGTATTCTCCCATTTCATATTCACCTGATCGGTTTCAGTTGTTATTGTAAAGGTTTCAACAAATTGATCCGATTTTTTGGGTTTTACACTCACCCTTATAACATCCTTTTTCTCATCGTAATTATACGCTCCCTGTTGGTTGAAATCTTTATTCAGGATGATAATCCATTCGTTTTCGTTGGGAATCGTGAAAAGAGCATATTTACCTGCGGCAACAGATTTACCTTCAATCTTTACAGTTTTGTCGAATTCAATGGTTGTGGCTGCATTGGCGCCCGTTCTCCATACTTCGCCAAACGGAACCAGACCACCCATTATTTTGCGTTTATCAGCAGAAGGTCTGCAATAGACTATGTCAACTTTAGCTCCGCCAACTTTACCACTTGCTTCGGCTTTGGGACTTGTACGCTGCTGGGCGCTGACTTCAAACACCGTCAGACAGGCCATGACCGCAACAAAAAGCATTTTCAATTTTCTCATATGATTATTATTAATGGTTTGTTACTTGGTTACAGTAAAACGCCCCCCGAACGGGTCGGAAGGCGTCTCACTGGACATTTGAATTATCTGTAAACTATCATTCAAACGTTTAACTTCATTGAAAGGTTTGCTGATCAACCTGAAAATGCACCGTTCAAAAAGTATTAGTTCTGCCGTCCAAATGGATTCAAAGCAGATAACGCTTTTTTGCCTCCACCCATTTTGTTCATGGTTTTCATCAGCTTTCGCATGTCACTGAATTGTTTCAATAAATTATTTACCTCCTGAATACTGCGACCACTTCCTTTGGCAATGCGGTTTTTACGACTGCCATTGATAAGATCAGGGTTTTCGCGTTCATCCATTGTCATTGACCGGATAATCGCTTCAATTGGCTTAAAGGAATTATCATCCAGATCTACGCCTTTCATCGCTTTACCCATGCCTGGGATCATTCCCAGCAGGTCTTTCATATTACCCATCTTCTTAACCTGCTGAAGCTGTTGCAGAAAATCATTAAAATCAAACTGATTTTTCCGGATCTTTTTACTTAACCGCTTGGCCTCATCCTCGTCGTAAGCCTGTTGGGCCCGTTCAACAAGCGAAATTACGTCACCCATCCCCAGAATCCGGCTGGCCATACGATCGGGGTAAAACCGATCGATCGCTTCCATTTTTTCCCCAGTACTGATGAATTTAATAGGTTTTTCTACGACCCTGCTGATAGATAAAGCTGCTCCGCCACGGGTGTCACCATCGAGTTTGGTCAATACAACGCCGTCAAAATTAAGTCGTTCATTAAATGTTCTGGCTGTATTCACTGCATCCTGGCCCGTCATCGAATCCACCACGAATAAAGTTTCAGAAGGATTCATGGCCTCCTTCAACCTTGCAATCTCATTCATCATCTCCTCATCCACCGCCAACCGGCCCGCGGTGTCTATTATCACAACCCGGAAATTGTTTTTTCTGGCGTAATCCAGTGCTCCCTTTGCTATTTTTACGGCATCTTTATTTTCAGGTTCAGCATACACCTCTACGCCCACTTGTTCGCCTAAAACTTTAAGCTGCTCAATGGCCGCCGGCCTGTAAATATCACATGCTGTCAACAAAACATTTCGGCCCTGTTTTTTCAGATAGAGTGCCAGTTTGCCCGAAAAAGTTGTTTTACCAGATCCTTGCAAACCGGCTATTAAAATAACAGCAGGGTTACCTTCAATTGAAATATCCTCGCTTTGGCCACCCATTAAAGCGGTCAGCTCGTCATTGGTAATTTTGGTGAGTAACTGACCAGGTGAAATTGCAGTGATCACATCCTGCCCCATCGCCTTCTCCTTTATTTCGTCCGTTACATCCTTCGCGACCTTAAAGTTTACATCAGCATCGATCAGCGCCTTGCGAATTTCTTTAATAGTCGATGCAACATTTATTTCGGTAATCATTCCCTGACCCTTCAGAGTCTGGAAAGCTTTTTCCAGCTTAATACTTAAATTATCAAACATGCGTCAAAAATTTATCGACCAAAGTTAACCCTATTTTTTAATGTCGGAATGGAATGTACGGAAACACCTCTCCTGCCTTAAAATCATTTTTTTCCTTCGGCAGTTCCAAAAATCCGTGAACATTTTTAAGGTTCGCAAAATCGCCCGACCCACCGCCTGCAACGGGGTAGGCAATCAGTCTCCCCTGTTCATTTTTAACGGACACCTGTAGAAAATAAGTCAGTGCTGGTGCAAAAGTAAAATCAGTACCCAACTGGGCGTAATTCTGAGAAGGAACTATACCCGTGCTTTTTAAACACCATGGTTTTACATACTTATAAAAACACATAAAGGTTGACACAGGATTCCCAGGTAACGCAAAGGCTACTTTACCAGAGGATGACTTACCAAACCAGAAAGGTTTCCCTGGTCTTTGACTGACCTGATGAAACAATTTGTGGATCCCCAGGCTTTCGAGCACTTCCGGAACAAAATCAAATTTTCCCCTGGAAACACCTCCTGACAGAATCAATACATCGCATTGGTGAAGAATACCTGCCAACGCTTTTTCCATCGAATTCTTTTCGTCCTCAAGGTGAAAACAGGCAACATCCCAACCCATTTCCGCCATCGCTGACTCGAGGGCAAATGAATTGGAACGCCTGATCTGGTAGGGTTGAGGGGTGACATCAACACTGACCAGCTCATCGCCTGTAGAAATGATCGCGGCTTTCGGAAAATCATATACTGCCACCCTCGATTTGCCTACGGAAGCCAATAACGCCACCTCTGCCGGGGAAATCAAGAAACCAGGCTCCAGCAACACTTCCAGCTTACGTGCATCAGCCGATTTTTTGTGAATACTTTGCCATTGGGTGAGGCTGTCTGTCTGAATGCTCGCGTGGGTCCCTTCTATCTTAATATCTTCATAGCGAATCACAACATCACAGCCCTGGGGCAGCACGGCCCCCGTCATAACTTCCAGACAATGGGATGGATCCGTGAGGATTTTTTGTTTTTCGCCGGCGGCCTGAATGGCTTCGATTTCAAACTTGTGCGTTCCTTTGATCCATGCCGCATACTGAATAGAAATGCCATCCATGGAAACACGATCAAAGGGGGGAAAATCCCTGTCGGCAACTACTTTTTCGGCGAGAGCCTTCCCAATGCATTCACTCAAATTTAATGTGATCACCCTTGGAGAAAATAAATGATCAAAAATTATTGCGCTTGCTTCCGGGACGGTGACCATGATTTAATGATTACTAATTTGATAAATATTTGCCGGCTAAAGTTAAGGCAGAAACCGGTTTTCTCCTATGAAAATATGGATAAAAGACCGCTGAAAATTGCGGGTGGCTGGCTGCCTGTTTCTTTTCTCAATTCAGGAGAGCGCCCTGCCATTCTTCTGCAAGGTGCACAGGTCTGCTTCATAAATCATAAGCCTATAGTTTATCGATATAAAGCATGATGATGCTGTATATTGAATACACGTAATCTTCGAACAACTTCTAATTGTGCTGAATTCATCCCAACCCGCTCTCTCAGGTGCTTCATCGATCCTTCTATAAAACAGGATATTCAACTAACCCAGCGCGGTGTAATCAACGAAAATTCAGCTCCGGAGGAGCTTCCTGTCTATAGAAAAATTGACCTTACGGGGAAATCCGGCTTCGCAGGAGCCTCCTGAATTCTGGCGAGAACTATTTTTTTAGTCGGACAATACCGTAATTTTATAAGATTAACATTTTTAGGGTGATTAAAATCAGAATGAAAAACAGAAAATTAACGCACGTTGACCAATCGGGAAACCCCTCGATGGTAAATGTGTCTGACAAAGTCGTCACTAAACGCACTGCCAAAGCCCAGGCCGTTGTACGCGTGGGCAGCGAAATCATGGCCCTGATTAAGGATAATGAGTTAATGACCAGGAAGGGACCGGTATTTCAAACCGCTATCCTGGCCGGAATTATGGGGGCGAAAAAGACTTCCGATCTCATACCCCTTTGCCATCCCCTGGGGCTTGATGATTGTCAGATAATAATTAAGGCAAATGAGCAAGAAGTCGTGATTACTTCCGTAGCTACGCTATCCGCGAAAACAGGCGTTGAAATGGAGGCTTTGACGGCGGTCTCCATTGCCGCACTAACTATTTACGACATGTGTAAAGCGCTCTCCCATAACATTGTGATTGCAGAAATAAAATTACTCGAAAAAACCGGTGGAAAAAAAGATTTTAAACGAACATAACGGTAAGGATACACGCATTCGAAAAAAAGCTTTTAAACTGCTTGATCCTATCCATATCTGGCATCCGGTAGCGCGTGCTATTGAGTTGCTGCTTTTAGGAATAATTTTTCTCAATATCGTAGCCATTATTCTGGAGTCGGTCCAGGAAATTAACGAGGTCTATGGCTCCTATTTCCGGGCACTTGAAATTTTTTCCGTCATTCTATTCTCCATTGAATATGCATTCCGAGTCTGGACCTGTGTAGAAAACCCGCGTTATAAAGAGCGTTATTGGGGAAGGTTGCGATACATGTCTTCCTCCATGGCCGTCATTGATCTTTTGTCCATCCTTCCATTCTACCTGGCCTTTTTACCGATGGATTTAAGATTCCTCCGGATCATCCGTTTGTTCAGATTATTCAGACTGCTGAAGATCGCGCGGTACTTAAAAGCGCTCACACTCATTCAGGCGGTATTGCGCGAGCGAAAAGAACAGATTTACCTTAGCGTCATGTTCGTTTTGTTTCTACTGGTGATCGTTTCCACTTTGATGTTTTATGTCGAAAATGAAGCGCAACCAAAAGTTTTTTCAAGCATACCTGCGAGTATGTGGTGGGGAATAGAAACCCTTACTACAGTTGGCTACGGAGACATGCTGCCTACCACTGCATACGGGAAAATATTGGGAGGAATGATTTCAGTGCTAGGCATTGGGCTATTCGCTCTTCCTGCAGGTATTTTGTCTTCGGGGCTATCAGACCACTTGCAGAAAGCCGACAAAGCCAAAGGAAGTAAATGCCCTCATTGCGGTGAACCCCTTGGTGAATAACCTGTGATGCAAAAACACAATTATCCGGTTTCAAATTCATCATGATAGAATTTTTTTTTCAAATCATCCTCCATATGCCCTCGGCGCGAAAATTTAAAATGATACACTTTAAATTTGCAGCAATGGCAAAAGCTTCCTCCTGTAAAAATAATATCAGGTTTTAGCAAGGAAGAAAATCCCGTGGGGATGAACTTATGTAGTAAAAGAATGAAATTTGAGTTCGTGGTTCCCTAAGATCAATTTTTCTATAGGCAGGAAGTTCCTCTGGAGCTGAATTTTCGTTGATTACAACGCGCTGGGTTAGTTGAATTGTATTTTGCAACTCCGGAGGAGTATCCTGTTTATAGAAGGATCGATGAAGGTGACCTTCACCTGAGAGAGCGGGTTGTGATGAATTCAGCACAATTAGTAGTTGTTGCAAGATGAAATATAGTCAATGTGACAAGCATCATCAGGCTCTATTCAATAAACTAATGTGGCTCATAATTTATAAGGCAGACCTGTGCGCCTTGCAAAAAAAAAATGCAAGTATGGTCAATTTTTCTATAGACAGGAACCTTAGGAGATGATGCACTGAAATAATAAGTCAGAATAAATCAATCTAATATCATGACACGCTTCCGCGCCAGCATCCCATACAGACCGAACATGCCAATTAAAAACTGCAGATCACGCATAAAAAAGGGAACCTCACGATCCCCTCTCCTGTAAAGTTTGTTTCCCCGATTAGTTTTGAACCATCGCTCCTGAAGGATTGGCAGAAATCCATTCCTCGCCATCTTCAAATACTTCTTTCTTCCAGATGGGTACTTTCGTTTTCAGGTTATCAATAATATATTGACAAGCTTCAAAAGAATCCTTTCGATGTGCGGTTGACACGGCAATGGCCACTGAAACTTCACCCGGTTTTAAGGTCCCGATGCGATGACTGACTGCCCAACCCAACAAACCCCATCGTTGGGACGCTACTTCAATTATTTTTTTGATTTCAGCTACAGCCATAGCTTCATAAGCTTCATATTCCAGCCACAATACATTTTTTGCATGAGACGTATTGCGTACTGTTCCGACAAAAACATTTACGGCACCAGCCCCCAGGCTGGATGCCGTATCGATGACCTTCTGGACATCAACGGGTTTTTCTGTGATCTTAATCATGTGCGAACCTTTGAATGCGATTAAATTTCAGTATTAAATAAATCTAAGGATATAAATGGCAAATATCAAGCATCAAACTAAGATCCGGTAATTAATGGATAACGCCGGCTCACACACACGGCTACCCGCCGCTTACCGGTGGAATCAACGCTATTTCATCTGATTCGCAGATAGAAGTGTGATCTTCAGCATAAGTATTATTGACGGCAATCATCAGCGAGTTTATTTTCAAAAGTGAAGGAT
>JBDSIM010000136.1:0-2857 GCA_039917935.1 Cyclobacteriaceae bacterium
ACAGCAATTCCAGGTCCGTTTCGGCTATGCATGTGCGGAAGGAGAGGCTGGACTTTGAAATCGACGTAATCATTTTCTTTATGGCTATAGTGAATGCCATTCTCAGGGGAGACTTCTGAAAAAAGTAAAGGGTTTTTTGTTTCATTCTCCTTTTTTGTTCCCTGAGTTGCTGAGGTATAGTCCAGCGTAAGAACCTGATTGGCTTTTACATTCCGGAGTAGTTGGTATTTGCCATCCGGCCAAATCACTTCCAGTGAATCGATGACCTGAAGGGTATCCAGGCCGATATGTAAAATACCATCTACAGTTGATTCGTAGCCTCGGTTCAGGAAGTGTTCTATAAATTGTTTTCGCTGGTGATGGTATACGGTTACCTTCGCTCCAATACCATCTCTGTTTTGGCCACTTCCCTTAAACCGGATACGAAGATAATTTCTTATGAAAAGTTCATTGCTTTTATTTTCATAGAGGTATGCCTCCTCATTCATGTTATTGACCGCAAGGTCAAGGTCGCCGTCATTGTCCAGATCAGCGTATACCGCTCCGTGAGAAATTCCTTTTGCATCCAGGCCCCAGTTTTCAGATTGATTTTTAAATATTATGCCTCCCTGATTTTCAAAAATGTAATTTCCAAGCACGGCTGCATCCAGGGATTTGATAGCAGTGAGTTTCTTGTCTGTCTTTGCTTGAACTGTACCCAATGGAGTATTATAGATATTCTGATACGTGATGTAATCCATATTACCAAGATCACGTAAAAAACCATTCGTTACGAAAAGATCTTTGTCTCCATCATTGTCATAATCCGCGAGCAATGCGCTCCAACTCCAATCCGTACTACTGATGCCTGACAAAAATGCGATCTCACTAAACTTCCCGTTGCCTTGATTCAACTGCAGGGTGTTGCGACTAAACTGTGGTTCGTAACCCATTCGCAGCGATAATTGAAATTTGTCATAGCCCGTTGGTGGAATAATTAATTTTTGCCGTTTGTTATCCTCGGGTCTCATATCGAGTTCGATCACGTCTACTAGTCCGTCATTGTTGATGTCAGCAATATCATTGCCCATTCCAGCAAAACTGGTGTGCTTGAAATATTCGCCTGCGCGATTGGTGAATGTTCCATCCTGATTATTGATGTAAAGAATATCATTGCCGATAAAATCATTAGAGATATATACATCAGGCCACTGATCATTGTTAATGTCACTGATGGCAAGCCCCAGGCTATAACCTTCCACGAGAATTCCCGCCTCTTTTGATATATCGGTGAAAGTATGGTCACCATTGTTCCGGTAAAGAATGTCCGTGCTCACACCTTTGCCATCCAACTTGCGTGGCTGAATATTATTCACATTATTTTCAAAGGAGGCAGGATTGGTAATGATGAAAAGGTCAAGGTCATTGTCACGATCATAATCAAAAAATGATGCGTGCATGGCCTGACGTTCGTCTGATAAACCGTAGGCCAGCGCAGATTCTTTAAAAGTATTATTCTGATTGTTGATAAACAGCAGGTTGGCCCTTTTCGGTCCGCTTCCGGATACGCACAGATAGATATCCATCCAGCCATCCTGGTTTACATCTGCCATTACCGCGCCTGTTCCCCAACTTCCATTTAAAATCCCGGAAGATTCCGATATATCTTCAAAACTGAGATTTCCTTTGTTGAGATATAACCGGCTACTGACCATATTCCCACTGAAAAACAGATCCGTCAGTCCGTCGTTGTTTACATCCCCCGCGGCGACTCCGGCGCCTGTATAGATATTCATGAAGGTATTAACATTGTGCTGTTCATCTTCATCAATAAGATTATTGAAATGGATTCCTGTTTGTCTGGCAGACAGGCGCTCAAAAATATTCGGGACTTTTGGCTGACAGGAAATAAGCAACGCCAGAAAAAAGAAGTGCACTATTTTGATGTAACTTCGCATTATTCGTGAATTCTTTTTATTTCTTCTTTCCGGAAAAACTATACACCTCCAGCTCAATGATTTCGTCAGATAATTTCAGCGACCGACTGGATTGCGACAGGTATGTTGATCCAAAATAAAACTCGTGCTTATAGGTTGATCCATTTTTTAATTTTACTAGGGCATAACTATCGGTCTTACCTGCAGTATAATATTTATTGGCGCTATACACTACATGGGTTTTAAGCTGGTCATTATTAATGCCAGCCAGAATTAATTCATGCCCATCACCCAGAATTAATTTCGCCAATCCTTTGGCATCTTTATCTACGACAAATCCACTTTTCTGAACCTTCATAGTGGAGAAATTGCCTTTGCCATCACCTTGCAAATATAAACCAATGGAAGCATCATACCTTCCTGTGGATACTTCTGTGGCGTATGAATTGCCCACCAAAAGGGCATCTAAATTTCCATCGGCATTATAATCCCCGGCCACCATACCAAATACCGGTGCGAACTGTGCCTCTACGGGCAACGCTTTTATTGAAAATTTGCCTTCGCCCCTGTTTTCTATGAAACTCGTTTGAAACCATTTGCCACAAACCACATGCGCTGATTGCAATTCTGAAGCGGTAAAAGATTTTTCAAAGTTAGCTTCTGCGTAGGGCAGGTATGTTCTAAACCTTGCGCGAAAGGGGTTCATTTGCTTCACCATATCATCCCAGGAGTGAGCAATGTGTTCCTCTCCTTGTATATACATGGTCATTAGCGGATCTATGTTTCCTGATTTATCATAATCACCGGCATAAATACACAACGGTTCTTTTTCACTTCCTTTGTATCGCGTGTTCAATCCAAGATTGCCTGCGATGTAATCCATGTCTCCGTCATTATCAAAATCTCCCGCTGTCAAACTATTCCACCACCCTGATGTGTTT
>JBDSIM010000137.1:0-15061 GCA_039917935.1 Cyclobacteriaceae bacterium
CATGCCCATAAGGACAGAATTGAAAAACCCAATTCATACAGATTTATTTTTGAGAGCAATGACACAATTACGTTCAAAAATCCCAATGACCCTTTGATAAATGTTTACAGCGAAGAGATTGTTGAACGTAAAAGGCATTTAGTTGAAGCACAACTCACATTTTAGACAGGTGAGATACTAACGCTTACTCATAATGGCACAAGTTGGGCGGCAATCAGGATTTCTCACATTAATAATGTCGTGTTCGTTCCTAAGATAATTGTGGAAAAAATTGCGGAGATACATCTTCAAAGCATCGCATTATTATGGGATGGTAGCGCCAGAAGCGCTTTTACGGCTAATTACTTTTATATTGAGTTGATCTGGGAACTAAAAGATTATTCAAGAAACTTCCTGGTCTGCAATTATTCTTTTCGGGCAACGAAATCACGAAGGCTACCCTTTGGATCTGTCAGCGAAGTTAGCGCTTAATTTAGGACCCAGATATGAGATTTAGACGGCGAGTTAAAATGTTTCCGGGATTTTATTTGAATTTCAGTAATTCGGGGATATGGAGATTCCGCCTAAGGTGAACAGTCTATTTTAAAGCAAAGTGAACAGTTCGTTTCACATCAAAGTGAACACTTTTTCGCGGCAAAGTGAACACCTAAAATCAAGTAAAAAAGTATTGAGATCGGTTGACCTGAAAAGTTGATTCGAAAGGGCTATTCTGCCCCCTGATAAACGCTCTGGGATATAAGGTACTTTATGAGCATACCGCAAAACTTTTCGCACGTCTGAAAAATGGGGAAAGCAGATGGAACTTGTCTAAAAGAAATATTAAAAATGGAAAAGCAGGAATTGCTCATTATCGATGATTTCGGTATCCAGCCCCTGGACCAGCATAGCCGGACAATCCTGATGGAAATCATTGAAGATCGACATGGCAAAAAAACTACCCTTTTTACCCCCCAAGTCCCGGTTAATCGGTGGCATGAGGTTATCGGAGAACAAACCATCGCCGATGCAATTTTAGACCGAATCATTCATGATGCCCATCGCTTTGAATTAAAGGGGAGTCGATGCGTAAAAAAAGAGGTATCTTACTGACAGAAAATAAAGAAATCGAATACTAAAACCCAAACCATTTATCAACCGAAAACTCAATACCGTTTTTACTCAAATTATGTCGGTAACTTTAACTGTTCACTTTGCCTTGAAATGGATTGTTCACTTTAGCTGAAATTTCTAGTAGATCCGCCACCAAGCGTAATTGCCACGGTCGGCTGGTTTGGGTGATTAGTTTCTTGATTTTCTATAAATGCAGTTATTGCCCAATCCGGTCTCCAGTTGTAGGTGTTGGCGCAATAGACATAAAGATCGAAAGATTCATTTTGCAATTTCGCTGCACTGGCAACGCTTAGTACCCTGACACTAATGTTATTTTCAGCAAGCGCTTTTGCAAATGAGGAACAAACTTGTTCATCCAAATTGTATAATGGGTCGGGGTCAAAAACTATAATCACCTTTCTGGCATCACCGGTTCCGAAGGTGAGTTCTTTTTCAGGTCCTTTCTGCTCGACATACAGTGTAAGCAGGAGCCATCCAAGTAACGTGATTACTACTGTCCATGTGAGATATCTTAATAATCGTTTCATTTTCATAAACCTTATTGGTGAAAAATGAACACAGGATAATTGCAAATTGCTGTAATATGCCTGGTAACACTTTTATGAAAAAGGTTACCAAGAAAACTCCTGTGGCCTGAACATAATGCAAGAACATCGGGCTGATTCCCCAGTGTGTAACTATTGATGCTCTGAGGAATATCACCAGCGCGGATTGTGTCATAGGTTATGGTTAAGTCTTCCGCAAAGAAGTCTTTGATGATCCGTTGAACATCGTGCAGGTCGCTCTCAGCTTCACTGCTGTAAGACTCTTCCATTACCTGGAGCACTTTAAGATCACACTTCAACACTTTTATGAACGGTAGCAAATGATTGAGCGGAAGATCTCGTTCCCTGAAATAATCGAATGCATAAATAATGGATTTGATCTCGCTGTATTCGTAACCTTCTGGTATAAGAAGTACCGGAACGTCCGCTTTAACAATGGCGTTGTAGGTATTACTTCCACCAAAGAATTGGTAAAGGTCGTCCGGGCCATTGGAGCCCATTACGATCAAATCGAATGTTTTTGATCTTTCTTTAATTACCGCGCTGAGCTTATGAGACGATTCTTCAACTTCAGCATAGCATCTTATTTTGAATGCCCTACTAATCTCAAGGCTGTCCCGTTCAAGGCTTTCGGAGGCTGCTTCAAGAGACAAGTTTTTTCCAAGTACAAGCTCGACAGGAGTTATATCAAAGACTGACTGAACATGCAAAAGATATAACGAACAGTTTGTGACCTGAGCAAGCTTGGCAGCATAAGCAATTGCATTTTTAGCACTCTCAGAGAAATCGGTGGGGCACAGTATCTTTTTCATGACGCTTTCAATTATTTATACACTTGTTTAATATCACATCACCTTTTCAATGAAGGAGAACAGATCTTCTTTGTATTGCGTGAACTGTGTGTTCAATGACTCCAGCTCATTCATCAGCCCATCGTGTTCTTTAAAATATTCGGTTTTTGTTTCGTCCCGGGACTCTAACATTTCGGCAAGTTTCTTTTCATGCAGGCGAAGGCGTGTTGTAAGCATGTCAATGAGTTCGCCTTTGTAATAGATGATCACATTCTGAAAATGATCGATTTTCTTCTTGTCTTCTGTGGTGGAGAATTTTGGAGCATATTGATCAAGAAGCTTTTGGAAGAAGGCAAGCTCTCTTTTCCACAGCGCAGCTGCCGAGAGCCAATCCAGGGTCTTTTTATGCTTACTCAACAATGTTGGTTGGAGAATGTAGTTGTCGGTGACGGATGTTACTGAGATCATGGCGTATTTTGTTTACTAAAAGTAGTGCCTTATCAGCCCGATTAAACTGACAAGAATCAGTTTTCTCAATGATAGACCTCATCCGTTGTTTTTGACGATCAGAGTAGGTTTGTGATTGACAAAAAATAATATAGAATGAAAGTATTTGTTTACAGCGCCCGTCCTTATGATCAGCCAGCACTGCAAGCGGCTTCGGGGAAACACGAATTGTTATTTACTGAAAAAAGATTAAATGAGGAAACATTCCATTTCGCCACGGGTTGCCAGGCAGTATCAATATTTACTTCCGATGATGCTTCTGCCACCGTGCTGGAGAAATTGCATGCCTGCGGCATACGTTATGTCTCGTTAAGATCTGTTGGGTATGATCACATTGATTTGGATAAAGCAGCGTTGCTTGGGATGCATGTTGAAAATGTTCCTGAGTATTCTCCCTATTCGGTTGCTGAACATGCTGTAGCGATGCTGATGGCAGTAAACCGAAAGCCCATTGAAGGTCAGCAGCTGATGCAGTTGCAGGATTTCCGGATAGATTCATTAAAGGGTTTTGATATACATAGTAAGACAGCGGGAGTTATTGGTACCGGTAAAATCGGAATGGCCTTCGCACGTATTATGATTGGCTTTGGAGCTAAGGTATTGGCCTGCGATCCTAAAATTAATCAAGGAGCAATTGATCTTGGAATCAAATATGTATCACTTAAAGACCTATTGAAAGGGAGTGACATTGTCTCTTTGCACTGTCCTTTAACTTCCGATACCCGACACTTGATTGCCAATGCAGAGTTCAATTGGATGAAGAAAGGTTCTATCCTTATCAATTCATCAAGAGGGCCAGTTATCAACACAACGGATTTGATTGCTGCATTAAAGAGTGGCAGGCTTGGGGCTGCATGCCTTGATGTTTATGAATTCGAGAAAGGCTTGTTCTTCAATGATCACAGGAACGACATCATTCATGATGAGGTATTCACCCAATTAAGAAGCTTTAAAAATGTTCTCATTACAGGGCACCAGGGATTTTTAACCACGGATGCAATAAAGGAAATTGCTGAAACCACAATTCGCAATCTGGATTGCTGGCAAAATGGAATACGGAGCCTAAATGAGCTTACATCTAATGTGGATGATGATGAGGTTAATGCAAGGCCTGATCACACAACTGTTCTATCCTTGTAACACTGTATGCGTATATCCAAAAGCCTCTTCATTTCCGAATACACTCCCATAAAATGGTTGCAGTGCGCAGTTTACGGGTCTCTAATTTTATACTTTGGCAGGAATATTTTTATACCGATCAGCTTTGCGCTGTTAATCAGTTTCGTTTTATATCCAATTTGTGCATGGCTTGAAAGAAAGGGTATTGGAAGGTTGATGGCTGTCACATTTTCTATTCTATTTCTTATGCTTTTGGGTTTGCTGGTAGTTGCTTTATTGGTTTATCAATTCATTGGCTTTCTGGATGAATGGCCTGCAATTCAAATCAAATTAGCCAAGGCATTCACAGACTTGCGTGAAATGATCGAAGTCCTTGGATTTTCACAAGCGGAGCAGAAAAATATTATTTCAAAGATGTCTGAGCAATCTGGAAGTAATTTCCTTGGTATTATTCGGAACACGATTTCCGCTTCAGCATTTTCTATTGTTATGTTGGTTCTGATTCCTGTATATGCCGTTTTGATTCTATATTATCGCCAGCATTGGATGAACATTTTATCCCGCCTTTTTCCGTCTGAGAAGATTGAAGGTTTGCGCGAAATGATTTCGCTTACAATTAAAACGTATTACAATTTCATCAAAGGCATGGCGCTGGTTTATATTGTGGTTGGCACCCTGAATAGTGTGGGCCTATTGTTGCTGGGAGTGCCGCACGCCATATTATTTGGATTCATAGCATCCATTCTTACTTTCATTCCTTATGTTGGGATTCTCGTTGGATCTTTGCTTCCCATAACAATGGCATGGATAACGTATGATTCAATATGGTATCCGGTAGGCGTTGTTGCAATCTTTACTTTTATCCAATATCTCGAGGCGAATGTGATATTTCCGGTTGCTGTAAGTAGCAGACTCAACGTAAATACCCTGGTTATGCTGCTCGCAATTTTTGTAGGGGGCATTTTATGGGGAATGGCCGGAATGATCTTATTTGTTCCATTTGTGGGCATTGCAAAGCTGATCGCAGATCATAACCCAAAATGGAAAACTATTTCCATGATCCTGGGAATGGAAAATCGAAAATGGAAAATGAAATATGACAAGCAAAATAAATAAAGAGTGGCACCTCAAGCATCCAATGCCTCAAATCCCACTCTTGACCAGCGAGTGGAGGGCATCTTGAGCATAATCGCCAATGTAGTCGTCGTGAAATTCCTGATTCTATAAAGAAGGAAATAAAGAAACGGAAAATTAAGATTTAGCTTCGGGCTTTGTAGTTTGGCTCAACCCGACTTCTTAACAAACTGAGTGAGTATCACAATTTCCTGGCCGTTAACCCTCCCTTCGATTTGTCCGCCATTACCCTCAACAAGTGAAATCCCCGGACAGCTGTTCCACGCTTGGCCGTGAAGCCTCCACCTTTTACATCAAGGTCTTTTATTAAAACATGATAATCGTCATAGGAATTCGCTTGGCATTTCTATTTTTTTGACTATTTAATTTCCGCCCATGAGATTCAATTGTTTTCTTTTGTTTATCAGATATTCGCTGTTATTTATCTTAGTAACTTCTTTGGGCTGCAAAAGCACCAGGAGCCTGATAACGATTGTTGAACCCATGGCAGTTGCACCTCCGCCCCCCCCTGAACCTTTAATCATTCCCATCGACTCGTCTGAATCAGCATACAACGGTTTATTCAGAAAGGAATCTGTTATGAACTATTATATGCGTTTTGGTTCATCTCCTATCTGGATTAAAAACGATGAATTTACTCCTCTTGCAGATTCGATGCAGCATCTTATCCGCAACGTCCAATACTATGGATTTCCAACAGGAAGATATCATTGGAATGAGTTTGCGACTTTCGATTCCAATTTGTCTTGTGAGGATCTGATAAGAAAAGAACTCTTGTTGACTGATGCATTTTTGTGGTTTTCAACAGAGCTTCAATTCGGGTTACAACGATCACAGGTGTCTGGCCTTAAGGATTCATTACAAATTGAACTACTCCATCAGGTAATCACTGATGGAAACCTGATACACACTTTGGAATCTCTAGAGCCTGTTCATGCAGCGTATCAGTCTTTAAAAGAAGGGCTTCGCATCACTCTCGATTCAATCAGATCAATAGATGATGATTCGGTTTTACGGATGGGTAAGATTCGGTTGATATCAATCAACCTGGAACGATGGCGAGCGGAAACTTCTGACTTGAGGTCACGTTATATTTTGATCAACATACCATCATTCATGCTTGAGGTGGTTGAAAATGATTCAACTGTACTATCATCAAAAGTTATTGTTGGAACTCCCGGAAAAGAAACGCCAATACTTAGCAGTACAATAGAATGCTTCAGTATTTATCCATATTGGCACGTACCCCGGAAGATATCTATTGAGGAATACCTGCCCGTCATAAAGAGGGATACTTCTTTTATTCGAAGAAATAATTTTGATGTCCTGGATAGAAAAGGAAAGATTTTAGTTCCGGATAGCGTTGAGTGGAATAAATTTCATGAGAATTACTTTCCAGTGATGCTCCGGCAACGCGAGGGTACTGAAAATTCCCTGGGTGTTATAAAGTTTATTTTTGATAGCCCTTACGCTGTATTTCTTCATGACACCAATGCCAAGCGATTATTCAGGAATAAAGAGCGTGCTTTTAGTCATGGATGCATTCGCATGGAAAGGGCGATTGAGTTAGCCCATTTTCTGGTTACTGGAGTTGTGGGGAATGAATCGAAGGCGGTTAGTAATTTCCTCAAGGAAAAAGAACGTCACTGGGTAGATTTGAGGCGACCAATTCCAATCTATACCCGATACTTTACTTGTGAGTTTAAAAACAATGCATTATACGTGTACAATGACGTTTACAGTAAGGATAGAGTACTCTATGAATTGATTTATAATGACCAGGATGATCTGGAGTTATAACTGAAATAATTTTTTTATGCGGGGAACTTCCGGCTATCTCCCTGCTTTAGCAGAGATAAAGAAATGACGTGAACTCCTCATTACTACAAATAATTTTTCTCATAGCTGGAAGTTCAGTTTCCTTTAGCAATCCGTCAAGATCTGATTACTTGAATCATCTGGTCGAGGCAGAGTCACTATTCAATCGCATCCATTGGAGTGAAAACAAACCTGATTCGGGGGTTTTCGATCTTGCGAGTCATCATCTGTCAGATTTCCATATCTCTGTTTGAGCTTGCCCTTAAGGATCTTCCAATCGCCTTCTATCATGAGCTTTACCATAGCGTAAATATTTTGATTCTTCAGCAAAGTAGTTTGCGATATCTGACTTCGGCATGATGAATATCATTGCAGCGGGAAGATTTAACTCATTCCCAAAATCATCGGTTGAGTCGTTATTGCTTAAAAAAAACAGGTATGAAAATCAAAACAGCGTTGTCGTTTATTGCGCTGATCAGCTTGATCGCGTGCAATAACAGTAATCGCTCAACAATTTTAGGAGATGAGAGCTTCCGGAAAGAAATCTATTCTGAGATCCTGAACAACCATACATATATCAAAGAATTGATGGATTCTATGATGAACAATGAGCATGGCAAAATGATGATACATCACGACACAGCGTTTATGAACAGAATGATTTGAACAATGTCGAACGAAGATCTGATAAACAATCTTATGACAAGAACAAAAGGAGACTCTTCGGCTTGTAAAATGATGTGCGCCACGATGATGGAGCATAAGAAAGTTATGTCGGCCATGTTGAGTGGCCTGGAGGAGAAAGGCGCAATTAAAAAGGGATGTATGGCAGAATCAAAGACTGAATTGAATAAGGACAAAAAAAAGCCAGCCCATCACTGATTCATTTAAAACCTCAATTCTCACATTGTTTTCCCGGTTTCTAACAGCTAAGCCGGATTTTTAGACACCCACAGGCTATAGCTTTTATTTAAAGTCTAGCTATTGATCCGTGCTTCAATTTTTAGTAAATTTAGGTTAACCCCATTTCCTTGTGTAGTTATATCATTAACAAAATTCAATCTGATTGAACTTTTTGCAAGGCTGGGTAGTGCATACTTAGATTTCGAAAATGAAAACCGCATTAATTATCGAGGATAATCTGGATATCCGAGAGAACACTACTGAAATTCTTGAACTTGCTGGTTATAAAGTTGTGTCTGTAACCAACGGTAGAGAAGGAATACAGGCCGCGGTGACAACGACCCCGGATATTATTCTTTGTGATATCATGATGCCTGAAGTCAATGGCTATGATGTGATCAAGGAGCTAAAGAAGAATCCACAAACAGCAAAAATTCCATTTATTTACGTTACAGCCAGCGCTGAAAGGAAGGAAGTTAAGCTGGCAATGGATATGGGCGCAGATGGCTATGTAAGGAAACCGTTCGATGTCAGGGAACTAATGGAGATAATCGATCAGGCATTGAGCCGCTAAGACTTATTTTTTATTCGCCTTATAAGTTTGTAGCCTTCAAACCATATCACAGAAGCAAACCCTACCAAAAGACTGAAACCAATCTCACTTACATCCGGAATTTCGAACCTGAAAAATGTTCTCAATGGTTCAATCAGGAAAATGACCAACAAAATAAAAATCGTTGCTCCTATAATAGGGAAAATCAGATTGTTCGGGTATCGGAGAGTCGTTAGAAGGGAATAGTAGAAAGATCTGTTGACAAGCGTTAAAGTGATGTTTGCAGTGATCAGACCAATAAACACCAAAGATGTTGTGGTTGCTAAAGTTTCACCGCCAGTGGTCGCATTGAAATAAATGACTACCAGACCTGCTGTTATCATCAGTCCCTGTAAGATGCTTACGCTGAGTTCCTTTAAATTAAAAAATGTATTTGTAAAGACCCGCGGTCGCTGTTCCATTGCATTCTTTTCGATTGGTTCGTTCTCATATATAATTGAGCACGTTGGGCCCATTATCAACTCCGGGAAGATAACATGCACAGGTGAGATGATTGCCGGGTAGATCCATCCGAAAACCAGCGGAAGGAATACAATCAGGATTATGGGGATGTGGATGGATATGATGTATTGTATTGCTTTTTTGAGATTGCTGTAAATCTTTCGGCCCATCGCAATTCCGTCTACCATGCGGTCGAGATCGTCATCGGCAAGGATTAATGCTGAAGCCCGTTTTGCAATTTCAGAACCCTTTTTGCCCATCGCAATGCCGATGTTTGCAGCTTTAAGTGCCGGACCATCGTTGACACCATCGCCAGTCATCGCTACAATTTCTCCCTGGGCTTTCAGGGCTTGAATCACTTTCAGTTTTGCATCAGGAAACATCCTTGCAAAGATCGTTGTCTTAGAAACAGTATCTTTAAAACGGGCATCGTCAAGTTGCATTAACACGTCTCCTGTAACTGATTGCTCAGCACCCTTTAGTCCGATTTGATTCGCAATGGTTGATGTTGTGGTGCTGTTGTCTCCCGTAATCACTTTGACCTTTATTCCTGCCTTGTAGGATTTTTCCAGAACGCTATTGATATTTTCTTTTGGCGGATCGTAAAATGCAACGAGTCCCTTAAAAGCGAATCTGAACTCATTTTGATTTTGCGGGTAATCCTTTACATCTGAAGCAACACCCACAGCAAGAACCCGGTAGCCCATCGAATGTCAGGCTATCCAGTGCAATCAAAACATTTTTTTTCTCGCTATTAGAAAGCGTAGATTGTCTGATCACGCCTTCAGGAGCACCTTTCACAGCAATGATGCTATTGCCAGATTCATTTTGAAAAACGTCCGTCATTATTGGAGGCTTACCACTTAGGGGATACTCTCGGACTAATTGATATTGAGGTCGCTGATCCTTTTCACAGATTTTCGAGTACGCATCATGAAGAGATTTCTCCATTAGATCAAAAGGGATAGGCTCACTCGTCCACATTGCCAGTGTCACTACTTCTTCAGCCTCTTTTAAATCTTTTTTACCAAAAATGTTCCCCTTGCTGTGAACATAGATTTTATTAAGTGCCATTTCATTTTAGTGATTGTCCCGGTTTTGTCGATGCAGATTACTGTCGCACTACCGAGCGTTTCCACGGTTCTCGTTTCTTTGACTATCACCCCCAATTGCATCAGGCGCCAGGCTCCTAACGACATAAAAGTTGCAAACGCCACTGGTATTTCTTCGGGTAAAATACTCATGGCCAGTGTCAAAGAATTGAGAAGACTTTCAACGATCAGTTTGGTTTGATAGATATTAATAATCCAAATGATGAGAAAGATGATGATCCCAACCGCTGCCATCTTCTTTACAAAGTTCGATATCTGTAGTTGAAGCGGTGTTTTTTCATCCGCGATCTCCTGAAGGCTTTTTCCAATTTGACCCATTTTGTTTGGAGGCCAATATGCGTCACTTTGCAAATGGCTAACCCCGATGCAACAAGTGTTCCCTGGTAAACAAGATTTGTTCCGCTTGATTCATTCTTTTCAACGGCTAGGGATTCAACGGTCAACACAGATTCATTGGTGGAGAAATCATTCGATTGAATAATGGTGGCATCGGCCGGAATTAATGAACCCTCTTCAATAATGATCAAATCATTGACGACAACTTCTTCCGTGGCTATCTCTTCCGTCTTGTTATTTCTAATGACCTTGGATTTAGGCTGTGATAATTTTTTGAGCGCTTCAAGTGCATTTTTGCTTCTTGTTTCCTGGTAGTGCGAGATTAAGAAAACAAGAATGATGGCAGCCAGCAGAAAGATACCTTCCGACAGATCGCCATGGATAAAGTATAATGTTGAAGCTATGGTCAGTAACAAAAGCATTGGTTCTTTCAATGCATCCTTAATCGCGACCAATAGCCGATGCTCTTTTACTGCTGCTATTTTGTTTTGTCCGTTGTGTGCCCTTGACTCAGCAACTTGCTGGGGTGTAAGGCCGGATAAGGTGATGTAATTTGATTTGACTCCATCTGTTAAGATTAAGCCGCAAATGACTGTGCTTGCCTGACAAATATCATGTTTTAACTAAATGTTTACGCCCGAGTGCATTGTGATAAATATCTGGGTTCTCCCTGATTAATGTCATCGGATTAAGACCTCATCTGGGATAGTTTTGATTCACAATGGCGGTAGGTATAGGCCGCTCCGCGCAGAGGCGGAGATACACGGAAGGCAGGCACCGATCTGCCTTTCATATTTCTGAACGTAAGCAATCATTTATGAGATCAGCCGAGGAAATCCAACGAAATGTGATTGATGAGATCAAATTAGATCCACAGATCAGGATAAAAGTTGAGAATGGATGGATTTACCTTGAGGGAGAGGCTGACTTCGAGTACGAACGCAAAGCAGTAGAGCAAGCAGTCGAAAACCTTCAAGGTGAAAAAGGAGTTGTCAACCAGATCAAGATCAAATCAAGGAAGGTGGATTGGCGTGGTCACCTGATCAACTGACCGGATGCAAACCGGATATTACACAGAGGGCCGGAAAAACAATAAACATCATGAATATGAAATCAGATATTGAAATCCAAAAAAATGTAATTGAAGAGATCCAATGGGATCCTCAGCTCACTAAAATAGCTTCTCATATTGGAGTTATTGTAAAGAATGAGGTTGTTACTCTCTCAGGTGACGTTGACTATTATAGTCAAAAGCTTGCGGCCGAGAAAGCTGCGAAGCGAGTCAAGGATGTTAAAGTCGTTGCAATGGATGTTGAAGTAAAGAGTGCAAGCTCGTCCGATCTTACGGATTCAAAAATTGCTGAAGCTGTAAGAAATGCACTCACCTGGCACAGCGCGGTGAATGAGGATATGATCAATATTAAAGTTGAGGAAGGTTGGGTTTACCTGGAAGGCATGGTGAATTGGGAGTATGAACGCAAAGCTGCTGAGAGGGCAATTGAAAACCTCCGGGGTGTAAAGGGTGTCATCAATCAGGTTAAGATAAAAGAAAGGAAGGTAGATGCGACCGAAGTTAAGAAAAAAATCAAAGCTGCTTTTCACCGGCACGCAACTGTTGACTCTGCCAACATCAAAGTTGACGCGAGCAATGGTGTTGTAAAACTTACTGGTCAGGTAAGGTCATGGGCCGAATGGAAAGACGCTGCAGATGTAGTGTGGTCAATGCCGGGCGTAACTGAAGTCGAAAACAAGCTCGAGATTGAGCATGAAACGTACGTAGGAGAATAGACCTCTTTTAAAATAGATAACATCATGGACGAACAAGTAAGAATGCTTTCTGAATTGAAAGCTAAATTGGAATCAGTCACAAGATCTCCAACTACCAAAAAAGTGTTTGTTGGCTTTGATGGTTTCGTAGATAAGATCATGAAAGCCGTTAGGCAGAAGAAGAATTTCGAAACCATTTATTTCGCGACTGTTCGAGACTTCGCTGCAAGGATAAATTCAGCCTCCGGAAAGATTGGTCAGATTGAACTCGTGAATCAGCGAGTGAAACTTGGAGGCAATGGCCCGATTTTATCAAACACGTTGGGAAAACTTGGTGTGCAGAGCTTTTGCGCTGGTGCTTTGGGTTATCCAGATAGACATGACGTGTTTTCGAAAATGGATAGCAAATGTGAATTGATCAGCCTGCAAAATCCCGGGGAAAGTTCTGCAATAGAGTTCGAAGACGGTAAGATCATCCTGTCGGAGCTGAGCGTGTTCAATGAGTATGATTGGAAATTCGTAAAGAACAGCTCGCACCTTGAGAGAATCAAAAAGGCAGTTTTGGCTAGCAGTATTGTTGCTTTTGTTGATTGGGTGAACCTTCCAAATGCTAGTGATATCTGGGAAGGTGTGTTGGATGAAATCATTAAACCTTCTGGCCGAAAAAACTTTTACTTTCTTTTTGATCTGTGTGATCCATCGAAAAAGACAGATGAGCAAATTGATGAGATCCTTGACGTAATAAGTTCCTTTTCACCTTACGGAAAAGTGACCCTTGGATTGAACGAAAATGAGACGCTCAGGATCTGGTGTGCGATCAACGGGGTTGACTACAACAGCCCATCCGAAAGAGACAGAATTCCTTCTGTGCGATCAGCGGGTAATGCGTTATACAAGACCATGAATATTGATTGCCTGCTCGTGCATCCTACTGATCGTACCATTGTTTTCCGCCAGCATGAAATAGTTGAATTGCAGGGTCGCCTGGTTACAAATCCAAAGGTACTGACAGGAGGAGGTGATAATCTAAATGCCGGGTACTGCCTTGGACTTCTTAATGAGCTGTCTCTTCAACATTGTATGCTTTTGGGAATGGCGACATCAGGGGCGTATATTCAAAATGGTATCACACCGGACGTTAAGTCGATCATTGATTACATACAGGTATGGATCGAAGAACTGGGTCTGAAACAGGCCGACAAGCCCGACCATGTATTCGCCCACAGGCACGAGTAAAAAAATTCTAATTCTTATAAACAATGGAGATCATCATACAAGCAACCGACTATAAGGCTACTAACAAGGTTAAGAAGTTTGTGAAAAACCATGTTGAAAAATTACAAGCATTGAATGAACAAATCATGGAGGGAAGGGTTTTGCTGAAAGTTGATAATGATACTACTACTGGTGAAAATAATGTTTGTGAGATTAAGCTCGCCATTCCCGGAAATGATCTGTATGCTTCAAAGCGTGGCAAATCAATAGCAGAGTCGGTAATAAAAAGCGTGGATGCTCTGAAGCATCAACTTGACCACGTTAAAACAAATCGGGATCACAAACGAGGCTAAAGCGGTTTGCCATAAAGTCTTGGAATGTCATGATTTAGGTCATGGCCTGTGGTGGGAGCCAGAGTGTTCTACAGATCCATTATTCTTGGGCCATTCAGTAAGCACGTACAACTTTACATCTGTTTGATCGCGATATGTCAGTTGTTAATCGGTGTTTTTATTGCGTATCGGGGAACCCTGATGAACATCGCTATGATTGGAGGAGTTGTATTTCTGGCAGCGATTTCTCCTTTAGGGTTTGGGGCCGCCTTTCCTGCAACATTCATTATGGCTCTTGCACTAGTCGTCCTGTTATTAAAGAAGATCAGGTTCAATATCTACGAGATCATATATCAAAAGACCAGCTACTCAAATTAATAACCATGAGAACGACAATTTTGTGTCTTATTGTATTAACCACTTTTCTTGTGAGCTTGAACGCACAAATAAAGTCAGGTGACAATGTGGTGGTAGACGAAAAAACAAATAGTGATGTTTACCTGACGGGAGGAACAGTGACGATCAATGCGCCAATTAACGGTGACCTGATTGCTGCTGGCGGAACAATTATCAGGATGTACTGATAGCTGCAGGTAATGTTTTTGTCAATGGTTTTGTGAAAGATGACATCAGATGTGCCGGAGGTAAGATCCATATTTCAAAAAACGTTATGGGTGACCTTGTTGTTACTGGAGGAACTGTTACGGTTGATAGGGATGTATTGATCTCAGGAGATCTCCTGGTCATCAGCGGTGAAGTTCTGATAGATGGAAACGTAAATGGCGATATCAAAAGTACGTCAGGAACGTTAACACTTAATGGCGATGCCCATAGAAGTATAGATTGCAGAGGCGGCAAATTGATTATCAATGGACAGGTCTCCGGTGACGCAACACTTGCGTGTAATCAAATTGAAATTGGAAGCAAAGCTTCCTTTGAAAAGGCCGTAAGGTATTGGAACGACAAAGGCTCAGCCGAATTTCATGGTTCAGTGAAAAACGGTACTGCGATTTTTGATCCTTCGCTTGAGATTGAATCCGGGAGATGGCATTATCTTGGCTTTGCCTCTTTATTAATGATTTGGTATATGGGAACGGCACTGCTTTTCATCGTTCTTGTTAACTATTTGTTTGGAAGAACTTTCAGGAATGCAGCCAATAACATAAAAAATTCGTCCCTGAAGTCGCTGGGACTAGTGCGTTGTCGCAAAAATAATTGTACATAAGAAATTTTTTGTGTATCTTTGCTTCAATGGCAAAGCACACAAAGATGTTTTCGTTAACTAAGCGTCAAAAGGTTGAATTGGAAAAAATGACAA
>JBDSIM010000138.1:0-6722 GCA_039917935.1 Cyclobacteriaceae bacterium
CATGAGGATCAGCTTTTCGGTTGTAGCGAACATGTCAATCATTGCCTCAACCATGTTGTTGTGCTTAGAACGATCCACGGGCAGACCTCCAGTGGCGCGCATAAGGATACCCAGCGGAAACTTAAAAAGGTTTTTCTTCGCCAAAAAACGAATCCTCACACCTGATGCGTACAACGTTGCCAATGCGATTGGATAATCCAGGTTACTGGTGTGAGGGGCAGCAACCAAGACACATTTCTTAATCGAGGGCGGAAGTGTACTGCCTGTCTTCCAACCCATTATTTGAAGAAAAATTCTACAGAGCCATTTCATTTTAGCTGGTTACTTTTTGAAAAAATCTTTAAGTATATAGTCTAAATAAAGCATTAAAAAGAGAACACAAAGCCCCGAACATTTTTTTATGATACGAAATATTCTGGTTAACGAGGCGCATCAAGGCGATGACCCTTCAGGGGCTTATAAGAATCAACTCGCGTCCTATACCAGAATCCGGGGATATCAATTATGCTGGTAATTGCCTACAATTGATTAATCCTTAACGCACAAATAAACCCTGTGTTCTTTACGACAAACTAAACCTACTCCTTATGAAGACAATAACGTTCAAACTGGCAACCGAAAATTTTATCAACCTTTTTCTATTGGTATTTTTGTTAATGGTTACCCCATTTGCTTTCTCTCAACCTGCAACCTCCAGAAATATTACGGTTTACCAATATAGAATTGTTCCACCTGACAAAATAAATCAGTTTATTAAGCGGGAGACTACCTATTACAGCGAAATCGCGAAAAAAGCCATGGAAAAAGGGAACCTTCAGTTTTGGGCATTGCTTCAAAAAGTGGGCGGCAACGATATTCCAAATTCACCCAATTTCTTATTCGTAAACACTTACAAAGATATTGATAGAATTGGTGATGTTTGGAGCAATGCGGCGGCTGTATTTCCAAAAATTCCGGTTGCACAAATCGAAACTGAATCATTGAGCAAAGTCACCGCAACCTATTTTTTAGCAGACCAGGCATGGGAGCAGTCTGGTAAAGCCGGCGAAAATGATTTTAACTTCATTAAATTCAATTATCTTTCCTCATCTGATCCTTCCGCTTCGGCTGCTTTGGAAAAAAAATACTGGCAGCCCTTCATCAAAAACGCCATGGAAAATGCGCACACCACTCAGATTGCCTGGGGTAATGCAATTTTACTATCGCCTACAGGGGATGACATGGATTTCAATATTGTTGCCTATGATATCTATAGCAACCTGAAAGAAGCTTTATATCCTAACTGGAATGAAAAAACCGTATTTCCAAACGAAGGATTAACTGAAATTGGCAAACTGGAAGTTAAACCAAGGTCTTCTGAGGTCTATCAGATAATTAAGTCAGTATCGGCCACCAATACCACGACATCTAACTAGCGTTTCAGGGTGATCTATTTGTAAAACCCTCTTTAGAAAAGAGGGTTTTACTTGTTCTTTTTTAATTAAAAATAAAATGCAACCCGGTTTCCCGTGTGACAATATTGGGATAAAGGCTGTTGGAAATTGTGGTGGTTGCCTGTTCCTTTAAGTCACCGTTAGGGTGAGTTTTACCGGGCTTCTATAAACAGGATATTCCCAGGGAGTTGGAAAATAAAATCCATCCAACCCAGATAATGTGAAATTAAAGCAAATTCAGCTCAGGAGGAGCTTCCTGTTTGTAGAAAATTGACCATACCGAAAACCCGGCTCTGTAGGAGCCCCCTGAATCCTTCGTTGAAATATAAGAACGAGGCTGTTCTTCAAATTTTGAGCTCCCTTCTTAAAACTTTAGTCTGACAATAGTGGGTTTTTTATTTTTTTTTGCCGATAAGATTATTGGATGATGAAAAAATGGTTTTACTTTTCGAAGCAGATCAAACCAATACTGTAATCATTATGAATAAACTCAATGGAATCCTTTTTATTATTACGTTAGCCATTATGATACCGAAGATCACGCAGGCACAACGGGCAGGCAATGAAAATGTTTTACGCCATGTGGTAATGTTCAAATTTAAAGATGCCTCCAGCGCTACGGATGTTAAGAAAGTAGAGGATGCTTTTCGCGCACTATCGGGAAAATTGTCAACGATTAAAAATTTTGAGTGGGGTACCAATAACAGTCCTGAAAATTTGAATCAGGGTTTAACCCATTGTTTTCTTGTTACCTTTTCCAATGAAAAAGACCGCGATGATTATTTAGTCCACCCTGACCATAAGGCTTTTGTTGAGGTTTTGAAACCTCATCTTGATAAAGTAACCGTAATGGATTACTGGGCAAAAAAATAACTGTTTCTTTGGCTATTCTCAAAAGGCAAATTATTGTTGGTACTTACCCTGAAAAATTCCGAGTCAGTCATTGGTGAAATAAAAAACAATGGGTCCGTCCAAAACTAATGTTGATTATTCAACCCAGGGCACACGTGGCGAGCGATAGAAGTTAATATCCATCGCTTTCCACCTTTTGCTTTGATTCCCTAGCCTGACTTTGTATTCATTCCAGTCTCTTTTCTCAGCAGGCGTCCAACCCACTTCGGCTACGCCAGGCAATCTCGGAAAAAGCATGTACTCAACATCCTCCATGGTAATAAGTGTTTCAGACCAAAGCGGGGCTTCTACGCCCAGAATTAGCCGGGGGTGAATGCCTTTGACAATTGTAAGCGGATCCCAAATATAGGATGAATCTGCTTCGATATACGCGGCCCAGTGCAACCCCAATTTCGAAGTCGAGTCGTATTGCATGTCGAGGTAAACTTTTTCCGAAGGGGAATAGATTAATTTTGCTCCTTTTTCTGCGGCAAGTAATGCATATTTTTGTGAATGCCAGTATTGAACGATTACCGTTGAGTCAAGGTCGCCTTGAGCGATCTCTTCCCATCCGATCATTTTCTTACCATTAGCTTCAACAATTTCCTTAAACCTGTTAACAAAGTTGATGTAATCAGCCTTTTTCGTCACCTGGGCTTCATCTCCACCGATGTGCAGATAAGGACCAGGCGTTATGGCGGATAATTCACGCAAGACATCATTAATAAACCTGAAAGTTACCTCTTTCTTAATATCGAGTGTACTAAATCCGACCTCAATCCCTGTGTGCACTACCCCAGGGGTTGGTTTACCTGCGCCAGGAACATTACGGGCACCTGCCTCGCGAGTGATGGGGGGTCCTTGATTTAATTCAGCGTAAGACACTAATGCCGCGTTGATGTGCCCAGGCATATCAATCTCGGGAATTACCGTGATATAATGTTGTTTTGCGTAATCAACAATCTCTTTATATTCCTCCTGGGTGTAGAATCCCCCTTTACCCCCGCCCACCTCATTAGCACCACCAATTTTCGTCAGGTTAGGCCATGACTTGATCTCAATCCTCCACCCCTGGTCATCACTGAGGTGAAGATGAAGAATATTCATCTTATAAAAGCTGATGAGATCAGTGTATCGCTTCACCTCCTCAACGGTCCTGAAATGACGAGCAACGTCAAGCATCGATCCTCGCCACTCATATTCAGGATAATCTTTTATGGTTCCCGTCGCGATGTCCCATACACCATTCGATACCACGGTTGAACCTTCTATTTTTTCCGAAAGAAGTTGCCGCAATGTCTGGATTCCGTAAAATAATCCCGCATGCTTATTGGCGGAAATTTTTATCTGATCATCGGTAATGGATAACGCATACCCCTCTGCTCCCAGTTGTTTGTCTGCCGCATTTGTCGTCAGGTAGATAATTCCTGAGGCCTTACCATCACCTGTCGAGACACGCAGGTCGAAACCTGTGGCAGGATTGAGTTTTTCTCTCAGGTAATTTCCAAGCGCGTTGATTTCTTCACCGGAAGAATCCGTAACAATAACGGTTTGATTGTCTAATACAAATGAGTTTCCGGAAAATTGAGCGGAAATTGGTTTCGGTATAATACTTTCAAAGGCAAGTTTCGCTTCGGTCGAAGCCTGTTTTGAATCACTACAAGCCAGCAGGCAAAAAAAACTAATGATCCCCAACGTCAGGGTACTGTTGGGGCTATACTTTTTAGCACAATGAAACATATTCAGATTTAATAAGTAGCGAATGTAAGAATTATTTGCAACCCAATACACCAAAAAAGCAGGTGTGTGTTGAACACACAAAAATTGTTTGTTTCTAACTCGATGAAACGTTCCCTTTAAATTCCTATTGACAACCAAAGCAAGGACCTGTGGGTGAAATTGGTTTTAAATCCTACCTTTGAAATTAACCCTGCATATGATCAAACTCATTATTGGTGCATTAAAACATTTCGCCTGGTTTAAACGGTTGAATGCCAAAGTAACTTATGAAATTCTGGCAAAGAATATTTCTGCCGAGGATTGGCATTTTATGAATTACGGATACTGGCCTGATAACAACGAAGCGCCTTTAGCCATACCGGACGATCCAAAAATTCAGAAATATCCATTGCAGATGTACCATTATCTGGCTGCGAAAACGGATGTAAAGGGCAAGCATCTTCTGGAAATAGGCAGTGGCAGGGGCGGTGGTGCCCGGTATATTGCGGGGGCGCTTCAACCGGCTTCATACATAGGACTTGACATCGCACAAAGCGCGGTCGATCTGGCGAATAAAATTCATCCGTTGCCCAATCTTAAATTTATTCAGGGGAGCGCAGAAGCGATCCCCCTTCCAGAAAATAGTATTGACGTCGTACTGAATGTGGAGTCGTGTCACGCCTATGGCTCGGTAGAAAAATTTCTCAGTGAGGTAAAAAGGGTATTGAAGCCTGGCGGGTACCTCCTACTAGTGGATTTCCGGGATGTTAAAAATATGGAATTGTTACGCAGCCAATTAAGGAAAACAGGAATGCAATGGATCGAAGAAAAGAACATCGCGCCCAATGTGGTCAAGGCAATGGAAGCTGAGGATGAGGTAAAAAAAGCACGGATAAAAAAACTATTCCCCCAAAAATGGCAAACGTTGTTCGGGGAGTTTGCAGGGGTAGTGGGGTCCAGGATTCACGTTAATCTGAAGACCGGTGCAAGACTTTATTACCGGTTCGTTTTACGAAAATCATAGGCATGGATTATTATCTGTAAAAATTAATGCATTTTCGCTTTCCAGTTCTTTTCAGCGGCGGCCTTTAATCTTTTTATATCCCGGTTCCATTTCAGCAGGCGGTTATCGCTATTGTAGTTATAAAATAAATACAATTTGCCATCCATTATTTTGTAAGTAACAGGATTCACTTTAACCCTTTCGCCGTTTAACGCGACCGTATAAGCACACCAGCCTCCATAAGCAGGTTCATACTTGTCGGGGGACTTTTTAAATTCCTCCAAATTTTCAGCATTGGCAAAATAATAGGTGATGCCTTGATGATGATGGTAAAACTTTGACATTCCTTTTAAAGGTCTGCTCTCCTTAAAATAACTTACTGCATCGAATTCCCGTAAGGCAATATCATTGTTGGTGTTAAAGTTCCTGCGTCTTTCAGCGTCTTCAGCCTGGGCCGAAACACCCAGATACAAAAACACAGCGAGTATGGTGAGGTATGACTTCATATGTTTTATCATCATGCTTCTATAGCCATCGCAAAATGGCTTTATAAGTTCACAACTGTGATCTTAAAGGTTGGCAAAATTAAGGATTCATCTCATAGCATAACGATAAAATACAGATCAATCTCAAAAAAGGCCGCTTAAAGTTCTGAATACTCTTTGGTTGTAGGCGGGACCCGGAGGTTAGCCCTTACGAGTTGTAAAAGCGATACGTAATGATGACGAAAGAATTGGAAGGAATGGTCATTCCTCAAAACCATTCCGGCCTTTGGCTATAGCAGACGCTTTAAAGGTAAGTATGGGATAATTTTTTAAATTTGCATAATTCCATCTTTCCCATGAACAGACGACATGCAATGAAAACAACTGCATTGACCACAGGCCTTGCGCTTCTCGGTCAGCAAAATTTTGCCGGTGTACAAAAAAATAATTCCAAATTTAAATTCTCACTCAATACAAGTACTGTCAGTGGACAGAAGCCGGGTATTGAAAAATACATTGATATAGGAGCACGGGCCGGCTATGATTGTCTTGAAGTATGGATCGGTGATATTAAAACATACCTCACCAATGGCGGTTCTCTTCGTGCTTTAAAAAAACTAATGGATGACAGCAAAATTACCGCAGAAAATGCGATAGGTTTTGCCACCTGGATGACGGATGACGATGAGCAACGCAAAGCGGGCTTCCAGCAGATGCGTGAGGAAATGGAAATTATGGCTGCCCTCGGTTGTACGCGAATTGCAGCGCCGGCAGCAGGCGTGAAAAACCCGAATCCGGATTTGTTCAAAGTGGGTGAAAGGTATAAGGAGCTGCTTGTCCTTGGCCGGGAAACCGGGGTTACTCCGCAACTGGAATTTTGGGGGGCTTCTGTTTTCTTTCACATGGGTCAGGCACTGATGGCAGTCGCTGTTGCCAATGACCCCGGCGCACGCATTTTGCCAGACGTATATCACTTGTTCAGGGGTGCATCCGGGTTTGAAAGTCTTAAAATGATCGATGGTCGTTTAATTGATATCATTCATATGAACGATTATCCTTCTACGATACCCCGTGAGCAGATGGAGGATAAGGACCGCATTTACCCGGGAGACGGCGTTGCTCCTCTGAAACAAATCATGGCTGACCTGAAAAAACTGGAAGGGCAAAAAATACTTTCCCTTGAATTATTTA
>JBDSIM010000139.1:0-5948 GCA_039917935.1 Cyclobacteriaceae bacterium
GCTATCATACCAGCTTTTCAAAACATCAAGCTTTGGAAAGCGGTAAAATGTGACGTTTAGTTCCAGCGAATTAAAATGTTGGGCGTAAAATTCAAACCATTTCCGCTGCGCCAGATTTTCCGGATAAAATATACCTTTCCATTCTGGATAATGATACCCCGAACAACCAATTTTCCATTCCATACTACAACCATCCTCAAGATCCATTCCCTCTTGATGGCATAAAAGTTTTTCAACTACCTAAAAACTTTTATGGCCGCGAATAAAGAAGTTGAAGAAGTAATCCCTCCGCAGGAAGCGGGTGCAAAAAAAGATGTTGAAGAAGTTAAAGTCAATGACGACAGGAATGACGCTGTCAGCCTTTTTAATATTGCGCGCACCCGAATGATGGATATTAATCATTGGGATCAATTATGCGGCAAGGCTTCCGCAACGTTTACACTAACAGACAGTAACGGATCCGAGATTAACCGCACGGCCGAAAAAGGAGATTATTTTAAAATTGATCTTCCGGCCCCCGGTTCTGCCGAAGGAAAAGGTTATGACTGGGTCTTTATAGAGGAAATAATAGAATCAAATCATCCGGATGGTGCCTACGAATCCATTGTAATACAGGTACGACCTACAGCAAATCCACAGGACAAGGGGGAAAATGTTGCTCATTTTTTTAACGAAGAATCAACAAGTTCCTTTGTATTAGAAAGGCAGGACAAAACCGTAAAAGCTGCTGTCTATGGAAGGAATGAGATCCCCAATACTGCTACAAGCCATGTAGTGGATAAAGTGCGCAACGCCGTCGTTGCCATAACGGCCATTCTTGGATTTTCTAACCTGCAGTGGAGAAGTCTTGTTAAGGGGCTTTTGTCAACCTAGCAAGAATTTTGTTAGGAGGACCAGCGGCAGCCCTTTTGCCTGCCATCAAGCATTTCTTTCCCAAACTGTTTTTAAAACTTTATACGAATTTTTTCGTAACAAAACTTGCTTGCTATCCGTTCACATTGTAGCATTGAGTACGAAATAATTCGTATATGGAAAAAACTTTTGCAAAACCCACTGAAAAAGAGCTGGAAATCCTTCAAATCATGTGGAAAAAGGAAGCCGTTTCGGTTAAAGACGTCCATGAATCGATGGGAGGTGGAGAGGCGAATGGATACACTACCATCCTGAAGCTTATGCAAATTATGCACGAAAAAGGCCTGGTAACACGCCAAAAGAGCGGGAAGCTGCATCTCTATAAGGCTGTCCCTACCCAGGCACACACCACCAAGTTCATCCTTGATAAAATGATTCGGACGGTGTTTCAGGGTTCTGCCATGCAATTGGTGATGAGTGCGTTGGGCAACCAGAAATCTTCAAAAGAAGAGCTCTCGGAAATCAAACGGTATCTGGAAAAACTTGAAAAAGGCGAATGATGGATTCGATATACAATTTTCTGTCAAATGATTGGGCCATTGCTCTAGGCTGGACTTTGCTGCATTCTATCTGGCAATCTCTTGTGTTTCTTCTCCTGGTTCTCACCGCCCTTCGCTTTTTTCCAACCACGCTTTCCAGGTTGCGTTATTCGTTGGCGTGTGCTGGCTTTATCCTCACTTTCTTGTCGAGTCTGTTCACGTTTTATTATTTACTAAATCAATCAAACGCAAATATCCGGCATACTCACAAAGTAGAAGACGGTATACGCGCTACGGTAAATGACGCGGCCTTTGAACCTGCCATCAACCAGGTAATATCCGCAATCTCTAGGACCATCGATTCCAATATGCCATTGATTATTACAGCCTGGCTCCTGGGCTTTTTATTTTTTGCACTACGCTTATTCAGCGGATTGATTTACACTTACCAACTAAGAAAATCAGTTTTACCTCTGCAAAACATTTGGATACAGTACGTCGGGCAGGTTGCGAGCATGCTGGGTATACAACGCATCATCCAATTGGCCGAATCAGAGGAGATCAACACCCCGATAGTAATAGGGTACCTGAAACCGATCATACTCATACCCGTCGGGATGCTAACCGGATTAAGTGCCGAACAGCTCGAAACCATTATCATCCATGAGCTTGCGCACATTAAAAGACACGACTTTATTATCAATTTAATTCAATCAATTCTTGAAACTGTGTTTTTCTTCAATCCCTTTATTTGGTATTTATCCCATCTCATCCGGAGAGAACGAGAATATTGTTGCGATGACATGGTGATTCACCTCCATGGGGGCACGCGTGCTTATGCCAGGGCATTGGCGCAACTCGAAGAGGTCAGGCTTTCAAAGAATATGTTTGCCTTGTCCCTGGCTGAGAATAAAAATCAATTATTGAACCGAATCAGAAGAATTATGGAAAAATCAGTAAAAATCAATTCGGGTAAAAACCGGAATATGATCCCGGCAATAGTACTCGTTGGAGGTTTGTTGTGCGCATCCTGGTTAACCATTGAACAGGAAAACGGTCTTCAAAATGGCCCTATCAATTCACAGGATACTGTGATCAAAAAAAATGAAAAATCGGCGAAATATTTCAGAAACCGTATTACTAACGTCGACGAAAAGGGTGAACCCCACGAAGAAATTTCCGAGAAATTTGAAGGCTATGAGTCGTTGCGGCCTCTGATGGGATTGAACGTGATTCCGGATGTTTCTGATATCCTGCCGGCATCAACTTTTCCACCCGCAGAAGTAACCCCCGTCATACCACCTCTGGATTTCGATATGCTTTTGGATTCCCTGCCACACAGAGGTTTCTTATCAAGGGATGATCAGCAATGGGAGGAATTTTCGAAAGCTTTTCAAGAGAAGTTTCGTGAAAAATTTGAGGAGTTTTATTCCTCACACGGCCGTGACCTTGAAATAATGATGAAGGAGCTTGAACATAAATTCAATTCCGCAGACTTCCCATCCATGGAGCAATTTGAACTATCACAAAAAGATCTGGAAAAAGCAGCAAGAATGAGAGAAGAAACTTTACAACATATGCACGAATTTCAAAACCAGGACGCAATGAAAGATCTACAGCGAGATATGGAAATACTTCACGAAAATTTAGCGCGCATTCACGCGGAAGATTTAATGATTCAATCTGATCACGAAGATTTTCAAAAATATGATGAAGCTCTGCGTGAGTTGCTGATCAAAGATGGATATCTGTCAAAAGATGAACCTATCAAAAACCTGGAATGGAACGACGACGACTCATTCATGGTGAACGGGGTGGAAATAAAAACTAGTGATAAAAAGAAGTATCAGGCACTACACGACAAATATTTAAATAAACGTCATCATGTTAGAAAGGTGGAGTAACGAAAGGTTTGATTTGTTTAAGATATCATGCTGATGTCAGCGGATCCTCTCCACCCCGAGACCGGGTTTGTTTGAACAATACATTTGGCCATCCTTCAATATAAATCCTTCCCTGACAACGTCGTTACCCAGGTCGAGGCTTCCATCGAGGTCAATGTATTTTGTGTGCGGGCAGGAAAAGGCAGCGTGCAATGCGGCGGTAATACTGATAATACTTTCATCATTACATCCCCAAAAAAGGTCTACATGCGCCAGCCATGCGATATCCGCAATTTTCAGGCCTTGAGATATACCACCGCACTTCATCAGTTTTATATTAAAAATTCCTGATGCAAAAGGAGGTGTTATTAAGGCAAGGGCATCCCTTGAAGAGATCAGGGATTCATCGGCGGCAATCTTGAACTTGATCTCATCCGGAAGTCTTTTCATTTCGGCAACCGCACTCGCAGGCAAAGGCTGTTCAATAAGTTCGATATTCAGCGTCCTGGTCTGATCGTAGAAATCTATGGTCTGTTGAAAAGTATAACCCTGGTTAGCATCTATTCTGATGACCACTTTATTGCCGAATTTTTCGCGCAGTTTAACGAGACGCTCAAGGTCCTCCGCCAGGTCTTTTCCCAATTTTATTTTCAGGACTTTAAAGCCCCGCGCTATGTAGTCGGCCGCCTCCTGAAGGGTTTCCGTTACATTTTTTATTCCAATGGTATTTGAGGTTGGAAGGGTTTTTATTTTCTGTCCAAGAAATTTCACCAAAGGCACATCCAGGTATTTGGTAAACACGTCGTAGAGGGCAATATCCAGAGCGGCCCTTGCTGAAGGATTTTTGGGGAATTTCTGCCAAATCTCATAGGTCAGCTGATTAAATTCGCAAATGTCTTTGCCGATGAGAAATGTGAGATTTTGCTCCTGCAGCGCTTCCAGGCATTGGGTGATATTCTCACCAACTACATATTCGCTGGGGTTTCCCGAACCAATTCCGGTGATACCGTTATCTAAAGTGATTTCGACAAAAGCGTTCTTGACTTCATCAACCGTCTTAAAAGCAATGGTGTACGGTCTGGTATTTCCCAGATCTGCGCTCCAGACTTCTATGTTTTTGATTTTTGGCATCGGTGAAAGACCGTTTTAAATACCCACCACCATCTTTTTAATCATCCTCTCGAAAACTGGCACCAGGCTTGCGACGCCATCTTCCAACGGAAGGACTACTGGTATCTTTAGCTGGACCTGATAATTCCTGGCGTACTCTCTGGCCTCGCCTTCCGTCATTTTTGATGTATTCAGTGTAATGGCTACCGTTGGAGCACCATAGATTCTGATCAGTTCAATCTCATCTTTCGCTTCCGGAAGGTAGGCCGGATAAAAATCCATATCCTTGTATTGTTTCCTCGCAGGATTGTGTTGCAGCACAACGGCGTTGGCATCCGCCGAAACGATCCATTCTGCCCCTGCGGGGCCACTGGGATTTCGCAGGGCCGATTGACCCTCAATAAAAATAATATCAGGTTTAGCTTCCTTATAACAGGTGTATACCGCATGTTCCATTTCACCCGAGATAAAATCATTCAGGGTTGAGTCGAAAACAAATCCGTATTGTGCACCCTGCATCCAGCCTGTCTGCCCCGTATAAACCATTTCTGCCTTGTAGCCCGCGTTATGCATGGCTTCAACGAGAAAACGGGTCGTCGTTCTTTTTCCCAGGGCGCAATCAGTACCGAGCACGGCTATCTTGGGGCATTTCACTTCTTTGATTTTTCCGGACCAAAAGTGAAGGTCTTTGAATTTCTTTGGTTTCCTTACGTCGACAATTTCCAATCCTTTCTCTTCAGCAAGTTTGGCAAGCGCAGGAATATCCGAGATAAATTCGTGTAAGCCATTGATCAGGCCCAACCCATGTTCTAAAGATTCCTTGAGCAAAACACGCAGCGAATCAGGAATCACTCCACCTTTCGTGGCCACACCGATGATACTGTATTCGGCGCGGATTTTACTGGTGCGGAAAAAATCGGCTAACGAGGAAAAAACAGGAATATTGCGTTTTTTTCCATCCATTACTTCACCGGCATCCTTTCCCGCGTGTTTAGAGTCGATGACACCGATAATATTAAACCGATTTGTGCCTCGGATAAGCCCATGGGCGGTTTTAGCACTCAGCGTATCTAAATAGCCTTCGGTAATGACAATCGCGTTGCTTGGCATAATGTTTCAAAAACGGGAAATACGCCTAATAAAATCAGTTTTACAAGACCACAATGCATTTTAAGAAATTCCGATTGAGCAGGTTCATGAAGATTTAAATGGGTTTTATGCTGGATTACTTTTGAGTATCTTTAGTGAAAAGAACGAAAGTCTGAAAGGGCGGTTTTTGGCTGATAATTCTATTTGAAAAACAGTAATTGAATCCTGTTCTTTAAAGAAGCAATCATGAAAATTATCAAGGTGTTTTTTTTGCTCTTTTCGATAGTTTCTGGCACGCTGAGTGCCGAGGCGCAAATCTCCAGCCTTGCCGGGACATGGCAATTGGTTAAACAAGGTAATTGTTTACAAGAGACTGCGGATGCGGAAAACAACAGCCTCCAAGGTCTACGGGACGATATGCATAGCCGGTCGGGGCCTACGGCCCAAATAATACGATTTAGGAACAATTTAACAG
>JBDSIM010000140.1:0-4431 GCA_039917935.1 Cyclobacteriaceae bacterium
CCGGGTGAGCCATGCGGCTTACAATTTGTTGTAAGGCAATGATAATGTGTGAGGCAATTAAAACCGGGTCAGTATTCTGATGGGGCTGTGCACCATGCCCTCCCCTTCCGATAACACGTACAAATAAAGAATCCATCGATGCCATGTGTTTGCCTTTCCGGATACCGATCTGGCCTGCCCGGATTCTGGGCATGGCATGCTGGCCAATAATTCGGTTTACTTTAGGGTTCTGCAACACGCCATCTTGAATCATCAGCGTTGCACCTCCAGGAAGCACCTCCTCGCCAGGCTGAAAGAGAAACTTTACAGTACCTCCGAAGGAATCCTTAAGCGCATGGAGAATGGTAGCGGTTCCCAATAATGAGGCGGTGTGAAAGTCATGACCACAAGCATGCATCACGCCCGGGTTTTGAGACGCATACGGAACTTTATTCGTCTCAACAATCGGTAGGGCATCCATATCCGCCCGCAATGCAATCACTTGTCCGGATACTTTTTTTCCCTCCACCATTGCCAAAACCCCGGTATCTGCCACGGGTTTCCAGGGGATACCTATTTCGTCCAATTGATTCTTGATAAAAGTAGATGTTTGATGTTCCCGGAATGACAATTCAGGATATGCATGCAAGTGTCGCCGGCATCTGACAATGTTGCCATGAATATTCTTTGATAATTGCTTGATCTCTTCTACTAACATCAAAAATGTGTTGAGGTGTTCATGGCTTCATTTTCCTGTTTTTGCTTGCGCTATTTTAACCAGGCATGCTTCTACGACGGTATGCTGATTAACTCCAATTGTAGAACGCCCGCTTTTCCGCAGACTAACGACTTCAATATAGTCGCATCCAAAACGTTTTTTTTCATAAACGTTACACGCCCGAATCCTCAACCCCTTAGAAACTTTTTAACGAAAGCATCATCAGTCATTTCAGGATACGATTGATAGATTCGGTCTATTTCTGCCTTTTGTCCCGTCGAAAGTTTTTCAAGGGGATTTAAACACCACAAGCCTTCTAATAAACCTTGCCTTCGCAAAACCTCATGAATACCGGGTATGCACCCATGAAAATTATTTTGCGCATCGAATATGACGGCATTCATATCTGTGACCTTTACTCCGTCAGCCAATAAATCGGGCAAGTGCTTTTGGCTTTTCTGATGTGCTTTTATTCTTTCAAACATTTCAACGGCAGATTTAGTCCAGACAGCCCAATGTCCCAACAGGCCGCCAACAAATTTTTTCTCTACTTCCTTGCCTTCAATCCGAAAACGGTAAGGGGTAAGGAGGTCTGCCACAATATTGTCGTCGTTACCTGTGTACAAGGCTATCTCATCCCGCCTTTTCGAATTACACACTGCCCTGACTACATCCAGTGTTTGATACCGGTTAAATGCCGCAACCTTGATCGCCTGTACATTGGGAATTTCCGCAAACTCCCTCCAGAATTTATAACTGAGTAATCTACCTCCAACCGCTGGCTGAAGGTAGAATCCAAAAACTGGAATTTTTTCCGCCACTGCATAGGCCCTTTCAATCAGCTCTGATTCATCGCTGGCATGTAGCCCGCCCATACTTAACAATCCGAGGTGATAACCATATTGCATGGCCAGGTCGGCCTCTTTCAGTGCCTGTGTGGTAGGTCCAACAATCCCCGCAACTTTGATGAATGGTCGTTTTAAAACAGCCTTCCCGATTTCTTCGGCAGCGATTTTCAAAACAGGTTCGAAAAGATTGATCTCCGGCTTTCTTATTTCGAACTGCGTTGTATGAACACCTACCGCTAAACCACCGACCCCACAGGCAATATAGTACTGGGTTAAATCACGCTGACGTTTTTCGTCAAGCTTGAGGTTTGCCATTAACGCCAACGGATGGGCTGGTATCACTGTTCCTTCCTGTAACAGAGCATTCACGGAAGCATCCAATGCGGGAAATTTCATCTGGTAAATATCAATTTAAAAATTACCTTTTCTTTCCTGAAAATGCGTAGGCTTGTTCAATATTCTTCCACCTTGAGAAATCCAATGTGCGATGAGTTCGATCATCTGGGACAAGGGCACACCAGGCTGACCAAAAAACCTGTGCGACTCAGTTGCGTTACTGAGGAGTGCAGTGCTTTGCTCCTGCTGTAAATAGGTTGGTTTCTTTTTAAATAATAATCCGAATTTTTCCGCCAGCGCTTTCACAGAAGCTGTTTCGGGACCGGCGATATTTAATATTTTTGGTGGCACATTACAATGGTGTAAGGAACGAATGGCCATTTCATTCGCATCGCCCTGCCAGATAATGTTTACATGACCCATCGTCAGGTCAATGGGCCTGTCCTCATTCACAGATTTGGCGATGTCTAACAAAACACCATAACTTACATCGTTTGCATAGTTCAGCCGGAAGATCAAGGTAGGGGTATTGTTTTTCAGGGAGAAATATTGAAAAATCCGCTCTCTTCCCAAACATGATTGTGCGTATTCTCCGACAGGTTCAGGAAGTATTTTTTCCGTCGCCCCTCCAGACTCAATGGGTACAAAAGGATATACATTACCGGTAGAAAAAACCACTATTTTAGAACGTTTATACTTTTCGGCGACACGACCTGGTAAATAAGTATTCATCGCCCAGGTCAGAGACTGCTTTCCTGTCGTACCGAATTTCATTCCAGCCAGGTACAATACGTTCTTCGCATCTGGCAGAGATTGCAGCTGATCCTCCTCCAGTAAATCGGCGACATAGGTTTCAATACCTGATTGCTTCAATTCTTCCTGTAACCCGGGCTCAGAAAAACGGGCAACCCCAATCACCTTTTTATGTACCCCGGCTTCATCGATCGCGCTCTTAGCCATTTTCGCCAGAGCCGGTCCCATTTTGCCAGCTACTCCCAAAATCATGATATCTCCATCAAGTTTTGCGATGTCAGCTACCAAGGCCTTTGAAGGCTGCAACAATTTTTGATATAATGAAAAAATCTCCATTATCGGTATTTCAATTTAGGAATTAAAAAAATAAACTTTGAATATTCTTAATCGCCAAACCAATTAAAACAACCAGTCCCAGACCGGCAAAAATATTTGTCCTTGGTGAATTTTTCAAGGCGCCCATAATTCCAGCATCATTGGCAATGAGGTAAAGCGCTATGCCGATAAAGGGTACCACGAAAATGGTAATGCTTTGAGCGAAGATCATTAATTGAATCGGAAGACTGCCAAAAATGATGGCGATGGTGGCCCCGATAATCATAATTAAGGCCATTAAGGAGCGAACCACTTTTGAATTAAAACTGCTTCCGTAGCCAAACGCATCACTCATCAACGTGCCTCCGAGAGAAGCATTTCCGATGAGGGATGAAAAGGCCGCGCCGAATAATCCGATTAAAAAGAATGCCGATGCATAATTTCCAAAAAGTGGTTCGAGTACCCTGGCCATGTCCGAGCCACTGTTAACCGGGAGGTTTTTGGGATGTAGTACCGCAGCCGCACATATTAATACAATGGCGCTCATAATTCCCAATATTAATATTCCCGGAAAACTATCGCTGCTCGATTGCTTTCCTGCAGGATGAATCCGTCTTCGTTCCTGCATCAGGTATGACTGATAACAGGCACCCACTATCGAAAAACAAGAAGCCATGAATGCAATGATAAGCCCCAAAGATCCGGAAGGGACCGATGGAACCAACCCTCCGGATAGGGCAACAATAGGAGGATTAGACAAAAACAAAGTCACCATGAATGCGACGAGCATAATTATGATCAAGGCGATCATAATCTGCTCGAGGATTTTATAAAAGCTGCGGAAGAAAAGCAGACTGATACCGAAAAGATTAAAGGCTATTATCCATGGCACCGGTGAAGTATTCGATAATTCGGCGATGGATATGCCGACACCAATGGAATTTCCAGACTGAAAGGATGCACTGACCAGAAAAACACCCACCCCCGTCGCAACCGCAGCCGGTTTTCCCCATTTCATTTTTACCAGCGTGAGGAAAGACTGATCCGTGGCCATGCCTATCCTGCTGGACATTGCGGTAAAAACCACCATAAAAAAAATGGCCACCACAATGATCCATAGGAGTTCGAAACCATACTCTGCGCCTAGCTTAGACGTTATCGTAATTTTACTGGGACCAAATACAAGGGCAGCCGTGATCATTCCTGGACCCAGGACTCCCAACCAGTCGCGAAACCGCCTGGTTATGGATTTTGGTGTGCCCAGGCCAGTTACCTGGGTGGGGTTTATCGCGTTGGGTTTCACATTTAGTTTGTCAAAGTGATATATAATCTATGTTGCTTATGCCAAGACCAATAACATTCTTCCCTGGATATCGTGAAAATCTCGACAATCTCATTGCGTTGAGAACAAAGACGACGGCTTCACCATTATAAATATAAATATAAATAAAGCCAGTGCTGAAGATCATTTGGGAACTCATT
>JBDSIM010000141.1:0-3994 GCA_039917935.1 Cyclobacteriaceae bacterium
AGGTATGGATCAGCCCAGGTCTTGTCAAGGCTGATACAGAGCGGCTGATTGTTGTTTTGATTTTTAATGGAATCAGCCGGCCTTGACAAGGCCTGTGCCGCTCCAATGACGCGCTGCTTATCGGAAACCCACCACTGGCCCTGTGCCCATTTCTGGTTGGGAGTGATCCTTCCGATTTCCTTGTGCCTGCGACGAGCGTTGTACCAGTCGATATATTGCTCGACGTGTTTTTTTGCATCATAATAACTGCTGAATTCAAAGCGCTGGATCAACTCCCGGTCCAGGATGCTGTGAAACGCCTCAATGTAGGCATTCTCCTCTGGCGTGGCTACGTGCGTAAATTCCTGCTGAGCTTCCAATTGGAGAAGGAACTCCCGGACCAGGTTGGCAATGAACTGTGAGCCATTGTCATTGCGGATGATCACACCTTTTAAATTGAAGCGCAAGTGAAGCATCCGGAATAAATTGACTACATCCATTTTTCGGATGCTTTTCTGAAACAGGTAGACCAGGATTTTCCGGGAAAAGACATCCATGATGGACAACAGGTAATACCACCGTCCTTCTCCGTGAACCCATACGTATTTGATATCCAGGCACAAATATTCCATCGGCCTGGCAGCGTTGATTCGCCGGTAGGTCACCCATTTGCGTTTTCCTTTGCTGCGAATAACTTTTCCCATCAACAGGCGATTCTCATCCATCAACCGATATGTTTTTTTCTTGTTGATCAGAAAGCCATTTCTACGCAGCTCATCGGTAATCATATCATATCCATAGGCGCAATACTGCTCTTCCAGCAGGTAGTCACGAATAAATCCAAGCACCGCTTCATTGGGAACCAAGGTACCATGTTTTAAAGTGTGCGTGCTGGCCCTCTTTCCCCGCGGCCCGGGATGAGCTTTGTAATAATAACTTCGCCTGGACAGATGAATCCAACGCGCTGTATCTTGAACAGGATAACGATCGGTAAATTTTTTCATCACCTCCCTTTTTTCTTCAACTGAATAGGAGTTTTTTTTAGCATCTCTGTTTTTACTTCAAGCTCCATCGCTTGTCTGGCAACAATCCGCTTGAGACGCTCATTCTCTTCCTCAAGAGCCCTGAGCTGCGGATCAACACGATGATAAGCTGGTTTCAAACCTTCAGCACCTTTTGCCAGGTACTTCTTTCGCCATCTGGAAAGTAAGGCGGGTGATAAATTGTGCTTGCGGCATGTCTCAGTAAATCCTTCCCTTTCTGCCTCCCGAAGAAGGCTGAGCCGGTCTTCAGGTGTAAATACTCGTCTTGTTTTTGTCATCTTTCCCTAATTTAGTTGTACAAATCTGTTTTTCAGAATTTGTGCAGCCTATTAGGGGGCTAAGACAGCTGGACGCTCAGATTCAGACCCTGGACTTTAGTTCACCAGGAAATCTTTCAAACCAAACAAGAAGCCAGAGCGCGCGAAAAGCAGCTGAAGTCCGCAAGAGGTAGAGAATTTATTAGAAAAAATATCTTGCTTCAATGACCCAGCAGTGGGTAGCTCGTTGGGCTCTTATCCGCCAGCCGGCGGACACAAGTTCGAGTCTTGTCCCCGCTACCAGACCGGGCAAATCAGAAATTTTTTTGATTTGCCCTTTTTTAATTCCTCCAAAATCATTTGATATTGAATGGGTTAGTTCAAGAACGCAGTTGACTTCGGCGGTTCGATAATTGTCAAATTGTTTATCAAACAGGACGCCTCCGGGAAATAGTACTTCCTGCAGTTTTCGCTTATCATCATAATCCCCGGAAACCCAGAAATCAGAGAGATTTGAAATGATTTCCAGGGAATGGTCGATCAATTGCGCTGGGTTCGATAATTCAATTCCGGATCGTTTCAGCTCATCGTTTATTGACTTTATCTCCTGTTTCAACTTGCCTCCGACCTTCCCAAAAATTTCCCGGTCGATCTCTCCGAACGCAAATCGTTCTTCCAATTTTTCAAGTTTCGCATTCAGTGTACTGAGGCTTTGCTGCATGCTCAACCGATCCTCCTTACAGGAATCGTTTAAAGCTTCAAAAATGTGAAGGAACTGCTCCTTCAATGGAGAAAGGCATAGCCTGTTGAGCTCATAACTTTTAAGAAGCTCGGCAAATAACCCGTGCATCGCTTTCGCGCTTCTGTTACACCTGCATCCGATCCGGTTGCATTTGTAGTAATGCAGATTTTTCTTTCTTACAATGTATCCTGTGAAAGGAGTATCACAGTTAGCACACCTTACAAAATTCCTTAGCGGTACATTAGTATTCTTACTCTGCTTGTACCCAAATGCATTCTTTTTAAGCGCATCATTTGCCCTCAGGAACAATTCCTCGGAGATCAAGGGCTCATGCTTTCCCTTAATTATCTGGCCGTCCAGGAGGCCGTGGGCAATATATCCGCAGTAAAAGGGGTTTCTTAAAACTTCTGACAAGCGCTTCCTATCCAGGCGTAATCCAAGTTTATTAAGTCTGAGAGCGATTTCAGTATTCGTTAACCCTTCGACCTTCATTTCAAAAGCTCTCGCGATCAGCTTTCCTTTTTCACCAGCAGAGATTTTCCGGCTTCCTTCGCTGTGGCCATAACAATAACCCAAAGGAGCAACGCCTATCCATTCGCCCCGTAAAAGTTTTTCTTTCATTCCTGTAATGCATTTCTCCCTGCGGAGATCGTTGTCATACTTGCTGAAAATGAATTGAATATTCTGCTGTAATACACCAGAATGGGTTGATACGTCGATTGGCTGCGTCACGGAAAGAATGGATATGCCCTGCCTCTTAAGTTCCGATGAAATAAAAATAGCATTATCACCCGTGCGGCTGAATCAGTCCAGGCTGTACACAAGAATCGCAGAGACCCCTTCCTTCTGATTCTTGACAAAACGAATCATCCGGTTAAATTCGTTGCGTTCATCCGTCTTTGCGCTTTCGTAAGTGCCACCAAAGAAACCTAAAACGTTCAGATCATTCTTAAGGACGTATTGCAAACAGTATTTCTTCTGTGTCTCAAGACTCTGGTTAGTGTCTGCCTGCTCTTTCGTGGAAACACGCGTGTAGATGACCGCGTTTTTCTGACTAAGATTTGTTTTGTCGATTGCATTCCCTTTTGCAAATGACTGAATTAACTCAAATGGATTCATAGGGATTAATTTCGGGATTTCTGCAGGTAGGAGAAAAGGATCAGGGACAACCTTTCCAGGGAGTCGATGACTTGCTTCGCTTCTTGGTCAGAAAGTTTCTCGAGGCCAGGAAACTCCCGTAACCGCTCGATGGTTATTCTTTTGTATCCGCTTGACTCCTCAGCCTTCTTCCCCTTCATGGCGCTACTTGATAGTAGCATGAAATTGCAGGGTCTAACTTTGGGATATTCACACCTTGGGTGCTAGAGGGGAAACATTTTCTTGAATTAATCGTTCTTATCTGACATAGCCGAGTTCCGAGGCTATGAGCAAAAATGCCTTGCGATTCTTCCAGAATCCCATTTGTGTATACAAATGTACATCTTGCTAAGCGTGAAGATTGGCAATAGGGATTGTTACCTTTTTACCAGGTACATTTTGAGCTATTGCCGCTACGAATAAAAATAGTAATTTTGGAGATCATAACCGGAAATGAGCCAACTATTTGCAGGATCTACATTTATTGTTTTAGGTATCGTCCTCTTGGTGATCTACAACAAGGCTATAAAGTCTCATAAGGAGAACACGACGTTTCAATCACCTTACCTGAAAAATGGCGGAATTGGATTTCTACTTTTTGGACTTTATTTTTTGGTGAGATATTTCACTAATTGATAACTTCAATTTTCAGCTAATAAATCCAACAAAAATTTGTTCCGACATTTTCATCGTCGCTGCAAACTTGTTCACATTTGTCCGCTGAGTTGTGCCACCACATTCTAAAAGTATTGAACGGTTATTGTATCGTCGGTTATACTCTTTTCTGTTAAAGTGGTAACGTACTTATAAAGCTTTTTTTCGATAATTGCCTCATC
>JBDSIM010000142.1:0-27671 GCA_039917935.1 Cyclobacteriaceae bacterium
TTTTTATCAAAAAAACAGACCGGAATGGGCACCCGACTGGATTGAGTTTGAAACGCTGGGCTCCATTGAAAAAGACTACATCATCGCCTCGGAACCTGCACTCCTGGTGTGGCTGGCGAACCTTGCGGGGCTGGAACTTCATCAGCTTCATAGCCGAAAACCAGATTTTGACAAGCCTGACTACATGGTGTTTGACCTTGACCCACCCGAAGGCTATACGTTCAGCAACCTTATTCCAATCGCCGATGAATTGAAACAGCATGTTGAAAATTATGGTTACACTTGTTTCGTAAAAACCACCGGAGGCAAAGGAATCCATATTTGTTGCCCTTTGTCTGCGCAACAAAATTTCTCCGAGGTCTTCGATGCTGCGCAGGAGATTGCCCGGCCTTTCGTAGACCGTTTTCCAAACGATACTACGCTTCATATTAAGAAAGACGCAAGGAAGGGTAGGATATTGGTTGATATCTACAGGATTCGCAGAGGTCAAAGTATCGTCTCACCTTATAGTCTCCGCGGCAGAATGGGTGCGCCGGTTTCCATGCCATTGACATGGGAGGAACTCAGGGCCTTGAAATCTCCAGGGATTTTTAATATCCATAATGCTACCGATAAAGTTTTGCAGGACGGAGACGCCTGGGAAAGTATGGGCGCGTACGCTGTGGCGTTGCACACCCATCGCAAAACGCAGGATACCAGGAAAGTACTTCCCGTGTCAAAAAAACATAAGACACCTGAACAGTTGGAGACTTACAAACAGAAACGCGATTTTGAAAAAACGCCCGAGCCAGCAGGACAGATTGGCGCAGCTGGCAATAATAATTTTGTTATTCACCGTCACCACGCGTCGCATTTGCATTATGACCTGAGATTAGAGAAGGATGGTGTTTTGAAATCCTGGGCAGTGCCCAAGGGGTTGCCCCCCCGCCCCGGGATTAGACGCATGGCTGTGCAGACAGAGGATCATCCTATGGAATACCTCCGGTTTGATGGTAAAATTCCCAAAGGCCAATATGGGGCGGGGGAGATGTGGATCTATGCGTTGGGCAAATATCAGATCACGAAAGAAAAAAAAGATGGGTTTTACTTTCGATTGAGCAGTAAAGAGATGACCGGGGAATACCGGATGCATAAAACCAAAGAGCGGGAATATTTGCTGGAGCGGGTCGATGACCCTCAACTGGATTATATCCATCAGTTCATTGAACCGATGTTATCAGAGAATACGGACAAACCTCCGAAGGGGGATGATTATATCTTTGAACTTAAATGGGATGGTATTCGCGCTTTGATTGCTTACGATGAAGGTAAGGTCACCATTCATACGCGCAATCAGAACGATGTTACCCTTCAATTTCCCGAACTTCTGGAAGGGGAAAAAGCTTTCCGCGCTACCAATGCCGTATTTGATGCCGAGATCGTTTCGCTGGATGCGAGCGGAAAGCCAGTTTTCAAAAAAGTCATTAACCGATTAGTGAGTTCAGGTGAAACGAACATACTGAAGCTTTCGAAAACCACTCCTTGCTATTGCTATATTTTTGATTGTCTCTATCTTGACGGCAGGTCTTTGGTGAACGAACCTTTAACAAAACGGAAAGAATGGTTAAAGGATGCCGTCAGATTCGATACGCCTTACCGGGTGAGTGAGTTTGTGGAGGATGGCGATTCTCTATTTGAGGCTGCACGCGATCATGGCCTCGAGGGTATCATGGCCAAAAAACGTGATAGCAAGTACACTCCTGGCAAGCGATCGGATTGCTGGTATAAGATCAAGATCAGACAAACAAGCGAAGTATTTATCATCGGGTACACAAAAGGAAAAGGTGACAGAGGTGTAACCTTTGGCGCGCTGCATATTGCTGAAAAAGTAGACGGTAAATTGCACTACCGGGGCAAAGTCGGAACGGGTTTTGATGATGCTACCATCAAGGATATTGTTCATGTCATGAAAAAAGTGGAGGTGGTGAAAAGCGCTGATGTTATTGGCAAGGTTTTCGATCCAAAAATAAGTGTGTGGCTCGCTCCAAAACTGATGGCGGAAGTGAGCTATTCAAAACTGACCCCCGACAAAATGTTTCGCGAACCGGTATTCGTGAAACTGAGGTTGGACATGAGTTTGATCAAATAAAAATAACGTGTCTAAAACGCAACCAGTCGTGAAGGGACATTTCAAGAGACAGAGAGCCTAATTTTGCAATATAAGCCAAATGCAATAACACTGTATTTCTTTTTGAACCTTTCTGTCTTCTCTGTGATTACGATGTGATATTAGATTTTATTCTGCTCGCTGATATTCGATAATATATTCGCTGATCGAAAAAACAGATTTTGATTTTGGATGAACACTAATTTTAACGGCATGCATATCATGGTCGCCATAGACCATCAGTGCAGTGAAATTAGAAATCAGATTATTTTTAGCATCCATCAGGGGTTTACTGATCATCAGGTGGTGAAGATCTCCGTGAATCACCAACACGGGCTTTTTAAAAGCGTGGACTTCAGACCTGAGGGTTTCCACCATCGTATTAAAGCCATTCGTTTCGCTTGGCTTATACACCATCGCACCATGCATAATGATGACAATGGCTGCGTCATTTTGGGAGCTGGCGGTCTTAAAAGTTTGCTTCAGCCAATGGGTATTGGCTTTGTCACGTTCTTCATATTCATCATTCGAAGCGCTGTCGGTTTTATAGTTATTGTTTGACCCAACCACATGAACTGTTGAAAAGGTGATGCCTTCTTTTCGCCACAGGGCATTTTCAACAAATTTTTTATATCCTTGTGATTTGCCTTGCGAGATTAGTTTCATCGGTTTTTGTCCCAGGCTTTGTTCGTTCCTGAAATAAAGCTTTCGCAAGGCCTCCAGCCTTTCTACCGGATCGTACCCGCCACATTCCGCCGTATGGCAATCGGTCCACTCATTATCTCCCGGCGTATACACCAAAGGGGCCTTAAACTGATTGAATAAATCTAAAATCGTTTTATAATATTGGTCAGAGCATTTAGTCTTTCCATTTTTTATATCACCAACATGAATTGTGAAGGCTGGATTTTCCTCATTGATCGTCGTAATTGTTTTCTGAAATTTTACCAGGTCTTCCGGATTATGATAAGGCATGTCTCCAAGAGCAAAGAATGAAAAATTCTTTTGTGCCTTCAGCGGCAAGAATCCCACCAGTGTTATTGTCAAAATTAGAATTATTGAGGCATGGATCTTTTGCATAGAAGGAAGCGTTACTTTTATTAATTTACATCCATGTTACACTATGTTTTACTATTATATACTATTGACTATTGACCATCGACTAATGAAATGACTAATGACTATTCCCCATTTACTTTCACCAGTTCCCCTTCGAGTTGTTTCACTAAATAGTCAAACTTTTCGTGGGCATTATTGCAAAGCATGATCAGGGTTTTGTTCTGATCCGTAAGCCGGACAATGATCGTTTTATAACCTGGGTTATCTCCAGCATGGAAGACCTTATTTCCTTTTTCGGTAAGTTGCCAGCCAAAGCCATAGGGATAATGCGTGCCGTCATTCAGCAATGCAGGTGCATAAGCTTCCTCAAGTGACTCTTTTTTGATGAGCTTGTCACTGTATAAAGCCTGATCCCATTTCAGTAAGTCGGATGCTGTGGCGCTGACCCTCCCCGGTCCTGTTCTTTTACCCAGCCAGATACAGTAATTATTCGCGGGGAAAGAATCGGCATGGATGTACTCTTTTTTTTCCGTTACATATATATGCCCCCAGGCCGTGTTTGTCAATTGCACTTTGTTTTCTTTTGTCCGGATGTCGGTTTGGCGCATTTGCAATGGTTGAAAAATTCGCTCACGACAGAGTTGGATGAAATCTTTCCCGGAAACTTTCTCGGCAACAGATGCCAGTAACATATATCCGGTGTTACTGTATTCAAACTTTTCGCCGGGTATAAAATGTTCGCTGGGGTGGTACAGTTTCAGGTACTCAATGTTTTCAATGTTTCCGGCAACTTTTGATTTATCCCAATGTTGGTCCATGAGAGACTGATAGTCCGGTAACCCGGAAGTATGGTTGAGCAGATGCCGGATACTGATCCCGGGGTAGGGTAGACCGGGAATATATCTTTCAATGGCGTCATCGTAGTTCAGGAGTCCATCCTCCTTCAGCATCATGATGATCATTGCGGTAAATTGTTTGGAAACTGACGCGAGTTCAAAAATGGATGTCGTATCGAGTGGTTCGTGTTTTTGAAAAGTGCGGTAACCGAATGCCTTATGGTAAAGCGGCCTTCCGTTTTCGGCAAGCAACACCACACCACTGAATTCAGGAACCGCGTAGATCAATGAGTCCAGATCTTTCGATAACTGTGATTCAAGGGGTGGACTGCCTGGCTTGCATGAAACCAAAATCAATAATAACAAGAACAATCTATATAAGGTGACCCCTTTTTTCATGCGATTTGTTTTGCAGGTGTTGTGTAACCATGCAAAATACGACTTTTACCGAAAATTGAGAATTGTATAATTGACTGTTCCCTCGCGTGACTCTTGCTAAACAGCATGCTTTTTTCACTTCTGGAATTTATTATGTAATAACCTAGCCTTTAAAGTTAAAATTTATAACCTGTAACCTGAAACTTGCAACTTGTAACCTGCTGTCCGGCTTTCTGTACGTAAACTTTACTCCAGATCCAGGTTCAGTGATCGTGTGCCAAATAAAGTGAAGTCCGATCGAGGGTTCCTTTGGCACACATATTCAATCTACCCTGGACCCCGTTTGAAACCGGGGGTTACAAAATGTTACACCCCTACGGGGTTCCGTGATTCGATGGAAGTTTAATCCGCGGGTTGTCCGAAGAAGCGAGCGTTAGCGTGCGCGAATCACAGCGCAGGCGGAAGGGTGAGGTGAATGGAAAGCTTCGACCCCAATCTCAACGCGATGAACATTCGAGTGCTCGAACCGCAGCGTCCCTGAGACAGGAGACACTGCGGAGACGGGGATAAAATAAAATCTACTGCCAATATCGGGATGCTTCGCTCCCGCAGGCTCGCACACTTTCTGCATTGCCAATGACAGATCGGATTTTTGAGCTGTTAGTTCCAGTGAAAACCCTCCGAAGAGGCGTGGGCACGATGGATATGATGCATTATTTTTCCTCTGCTCAAGGAGAGGCTGAAAAAGAGGAGGAATTAAGATGCACAAGAAGAAGGGTGAGGTGATGGAGGTGAAGGAGTCTTTGCACCTTGAAAAGGAGGAGTCGTCGCAAACTTCTTACCTTTTATTTTTATCTTTTGTTCCTGATCTTTTTTAATCTGAGCCACTTTAATAAAAAGTAAATAAGGCTCAGTATTGAAATAAAAATAATCATTCCGACAATCTCCTTGGTCCCTAAATTAGAGAGGAGCCATAGAATAGTGATGGCAGCAAGTATCGGCACCACATGTCCGCCAGGAATTCTAAAATGATCGGGATTGTTTTCTTTTGATTTTAATTTCATTGTGGCAAATGCTACCCCTAAATACAACAGCATGGCAGATGTCGAAGCTAACACTGCCATTTGCTTAAATTCCCCGGTGATGGAAAAAAAACACGCAAGCACGGCATAAGCGATAACGGATAAATAGGGCGTTGAGAATTTCTTATGGACGAGTGATAGTGGTTTTATGGGGGTAACATTGTCCAGCGCTGAACGAAAAAGTACCCGCGGCAAGTTCATTAAGTCGCCACTGATATATCCAAACATGGAGACCGCTGCGCCAGCGGTCACTAATGTTATTCCAAATGGGCCAATAACTCTTCTGGCAACTTCTGCCAATGGTGCTGATTTGTAATCTGCAAATGCATTGCCGAGTATACCCTGAGAAACAATTTGAATGCAGATATAGACCGTTAGTATAAGGGCAAATCCAAATAGGATGGCCCTTGGAAACGTTCTTTGTGGGTGCCGGACTTCACCCCCCACGCTCAAACTATTTTCCGCTCCCTGAAAAGCAAAGAAGAGAATAAGTGAGATTTCACCAAAGTCTGAAAATTTCGGAAAGTCATCAATGATTAAATTACCCGGTATGATTTCCCTCGTCCCAAGTGTAATGATGAGCGCTAATGGAAATAATTTCGCTAGTGTTGTGATTTTCACGAGCGTAATACCTTGCCTTATACCAAGAATATTAATGACGGCTAATCCACTGAACATGGTTACAAAAAATCCTATTCTGAAGCCCTGATTTGAAAAGACCGGAATCAGATAGGATAGCATGTCCACCATTGCATTGGCTACCGCCGCAGTCGACATCAACGCACTTCCGAAAATAAAAATATTGGTCGTCAAAAAACCAAAGTAGCTTCCAAAGGCATTGTCTATATAGGCATATGCGCCGCCGGTTGTGGTAATCTTGCTGCCCAACTCAGCAAAGCATAACATCACCAGCGCGATGAGTATACCGCAAATGATGTAGGCAAATATTCCCGCAGCCCCCAGTCCTTCACTCACCAGCGCGGGTAAGACGAAAATGCCAGACCCGATTACCGTATTGATTATATTTGATGTAAGTCCCCATGTTCCAACCTCTCTTTTCAGACCTTCCTCTGTGGTCATATATACTTTGTTTGAAGTTTCAGATATGGAAGATCTCAAATTTAGCGTTGGGCTAACACTCATTCAACAATCGCAGGTCTACAAACTTTCCCACTATGGTTTAGCTATCATTCTTTTAATACGCACGACTAAATGTAAGCTCTTTTTCATTGTTTTTTGCGATAAAAAATTGTATATTAATATTACCGCGTGGAAGTCGTGAAAAGAACACAGTAGTTAGTTACTTCCGGAACGGGCAGGCCTCTAATCATTTCACTTAAATCGTATCATCATGAACGCCTTGTAACAATCCAGAATCATCGGTGCCCTTCTCAATTCACTTACCTTCCGCTTTAGCCTGAGTCGGGTGAGTTTTTCTGGGGCCGTGAGTCGAATTAAATTTCATTAGTCTATATCTACCAATGGCATCAAAAAATCAATGTTTTTTAGCCGCGCATTGTCACGGATGTGCTGGATAATATTTTGCTTTTAATTTTTTCCAGGATCCCGGCATCGTTGGGCACCCAACAACGTGTACCATTCTTTTTTGTAGCGCATACATGATTGGCTAAAGCTGGATTGGTGTTTCGACATGCCACCGGCTTAAGTCGTGGGTTAATAAGTAAATCATCGTTTATGGTAGACGGCAATTTAGCCAGTGGAATATTTTACGTAGGGTTCAAGGATGGCGGCATCGTGTCTAATAAATGGAGTTCATACGCGATATGAATTTTGTACAATTTAATACCACCGACTTTTTCTAACCTCCGGCTTTAGCCAGGCTTTAGCCGGGGGTTACGCGCTTTATCCCTGGCTTTATCCAAATGAATCCGGAGCTTATAACCATTATGTTAAGGCCGGAAAGCCGAACCAGTTATCCTTTAAGGTGGGATTTTTCCGTCTTTTGTGTCTGTTTTATGATCAAGAAAAAGCTTTTGTTTTTAAGTAAACCTTACCCTAATATAAATCACGAAGATTTCCTTATATTAAAATAATGAAAGCCGCCAGCGATGAGGAGTTAATTGAGAAAATCAAAGTGGGGGATACTGTGGCTTTTAAATCGATCGTGTCCCGGTATGAGGGCAGGGTCGCCAGGGTGGTTCTTTTTATCATAGGCGCTGTACCGATAGCGGAAGATATCGGCCAGGAAGTTTTTGTCAGGTTTTATGATTCGGTGAGTAAGTTTCGCAGTAATTCGTCGGTGAATACTTTTTTAATCAGACAAGCCATTGAACTTTCAATTGCCGAACGCAAAAAGAATAAGAGATCTGCCATCCGGTCTATTACTCCTGAAATTGCTAAAGATAAAAGCAAGCATCCGGAACTGTTGGATTTAAGAGAAAAAATCCGCCGCGAGTTTTTAGGCCTCGATCCTGAATTGCAATCAATCGTTACACTCAGGTTGGTGGCCGATTACTCTATTGAAGTGATGGCGGAGATACTGAGGATACCCGAAAGCTCAGTGCTTAATAAATTGATTCAGGCCCAACATAAAATACGAATAGGATTGTATAAAAAGCTGGAATAAATGGATAACATAGTTTCTGAAGCGGAAGAATTGTTGCTGAAATCATGGGATGCACCGGTCAGTTCTGCAGAGAAGGAAAGGCTGGCTGCCCTTTTGAAGGATGATTACGCCTTACGGAAACAGCAGGATCAATATCTCAAAATCCGGGGATTGTTTCAGCAGAACGAAAGTTTCTCATTTGGGCCTTTTTTTGCCGAGAGGCTTATCCATGTCATTAAACAGCGACGGGAAAATATAGATTATCAGGTATTTTCCTTTTTCAAAAAATACCAGCTTTTGATATTGGGTATTCTGGTGGCGCTCCTGATTTTGAACATCATGTTCGCAGACAACCTCACATTCGAATCCATATTTGGAGGCGACAGCGAAACCACGGAAGATATTTTTTCTATCGATTTATATAAACACTTGCCGGAATAACTATGACTACAGAAAGAAGAAGAACACTATTGTTGTTGGTGGCTACATTCATCATGGGAATATTGATTGGCGCATTGGCCGCTAGCCTGATCAGCAAGGAAATAGCACGGCGGCCTGGTGGTTGGCGCAAAGAAGGTAAAGAAGCCTTTGTTCAAAAAATTCTTGCAGTGGTTGAGGCGGACTCAGCGCTGGCAAAGCAAATTCGTCCATACATTCTTGAAACAATCGCCCGAATAGACACTTTACAAAAGCAGACTGGTTCCCAGGTCGAAACATGGGTTGATTCTTTGGAAATACAACTTCAACCTTTGATAAGTGAGAAACAGATTGATCAACTCAGAGAATTTCATAGAAGGGGGAGAAAACAAACAGATAATTAAGGGGATAAAAATAGCTCGGACGGTGGCCTGCATTCAATCACAAATTTTTGACTTGACTTTATTATCTACTTTCATCCCCAGGGCTTCCGCTTGCTTCAGATCTGCGCAAGCGTCAGCTTTATTTTTCAGCTTCATTTTCGCCATGGCGCGATTGTAAATAGCCGGGGCATAGTTTTCCTGGTAAATCAAGGCTACATTGAAATCTTCAATGGAATCGCTGTAGCGCTCAAGCTTAAATAAAACGTTCCCCCTGTTTATCCATGCCTTGAAAAAATCTTCCCTGAGATCAATCGCTTTTGTGTAATCAGAAAAAGCGCCTTCAAAATCTTTCAACTTTTCCCGGGCAAGTCCCCGGCCCAGCCAGATCTCTTCATCGGTTTGATCAATCTCCAGGGCATTGCTGTAATCTTCTTCTGCGCCTTTATAATATCCACTCTCAAAACGCTGTAACGCCCTCTCCAGATAAGGATATAACATCGTAGAGTCTTCGCTGATCGTCTCAGATAAACGGTCTTCATAAGTTACAGCCTTTCCTTCCTTTTCTTTCAAAGCTGACAGGTTGTGCCTTGCCAGAATATGCTTCGAATTTAGTTTCAGCGCAGCTTCATAATCCGCAGAAGCGGTAGAATTATTGACCGCCTCCTTGGCAAGACCCCTGTTTACATAATAATCGGGTTCACCCGGATTAAGGCTTAAAGCCGAATCGAAATAACCGATCGCCTGGGCCGGTTTCTTTAATTTGAATTCAATTAATCCCAGGTAATTATAAACATAGCCCTTGTGACCACTTTGCGGCGTGGTCACCGGATTTTTATCTCCTACAGACATGTTCTGCTTGTAAAAAATAATATTTGTTTCGGAAGGCTCCATGGTTAGCAATTTTAAGAAGTCCTCCCTGGCCTGATCGTAAAACCCAATTCTGTAACGCAAAACTGCGCGACTCATCAGCACTTCCAGGCTTTCAGGAAACTGTTCGAGATAGATACTATAATCTGTCAGCGCACCATCAAGATCTTTCAATAATTCTTTTACCGAACCACGCATGGAATACGCTTCAAAAAAACCAGGACTTTGTTTCAAACAATCGTCCAGCAAAACAAGGGCCTCCTTATTATTCCCTTTATCGTAGGCAGCTTCAGCCTCCTCAAATAGAGAAGCAGGCTTTTTTGGTTTTTCCTGCCCGTTGGCAAGCCAAAATACTGAGATGAACACAAGCAAGAAAAACAACCTTAAACACATAGTGATGCCCCTGAAAGAAATTAAATTTACTATTATTAAATCAAGTTTGTAAACCCTTTGTCCACCCAGCTTGTTTAATTACCATGGAAACTACATCCCGTAAGGCTAACAAAAAAGAAGCCATTATCGCTCCCGAAACGCGTATTCAAATCGCGTATATGGATTATTTACTCACCCATGGCCACAGGCCAGCGTCAGTATTTAAATTTTCAGTTGATCTTGGCATCAGGGAGGAGGATTTTTATAGCCATTTCGGATCATTTGATGGCCTGGAAAGACAGATATGGAAGAGTTTTATTGACAGAAGCCTTTTGCGCTTAAAATCTGACGAATCCTATGCCGGGTTTTCAATACGCGAAAAAATACTTTCCTTTTATTATACTTTTTTTGAGGACATGAAAGCCAACCGGAGCTTCGTTCTACTCCAACTCGACCGGCACAAGAGACTCGAATTAGTCCCTGAATTTTTGAAGGACTTTAAAAAAGCCTTTGAGGATTACATGGAAAGCCTGCTGACTTTGGGAAAAGGGAATGGCGAAATCGCCAAACGGCCTTTTATTGAGAGGGGATACCCACAACTCTTCTGGATGCACATGGCCTTTTTGCTCATGTTCTGGAAAAATGACAACAGCATGGGTTTTGAACAAACGGATGCGGCCATTGAAAAATCCGTCAACCTTGCCTTTGACCTGATTGGAAAAGGTACCGTGGATACCGCCTTTGATTTTGCAAAATTTTTATATCAATCCAAAACAAAATAACCCTGACGATCAGCGAGGAGACAGCATACAGAATGAAAGAATTCGAAAAAATCCCTATTACAAAGGTTCAGCGGGCCACAAAATTTATCACAACAGGAGCGAAGATTGGTAAAAACTATCTCAAGCACTACAGCAAAAAGCTCGTCAATCCAGACACTACCCGTGAACAACTTCATGAAGACAATGCCAATGACATTTATAATTCGCTTAGTGAACTGAAGGGAAGTGCATTGAAAGTAGCGCAGATGCTGAGCATGGATAAAAACCTGCTTCCGCAGGCATATCAGCAAAAGTTTGCTATGGCTCAATATAGCGCTCCGCCTTTATCCTATCCGTTGGTAGTAAAAACGTTTCAAAAATATTTTGGCAAAGGGCCTGAACAAATTTTTGAAACTTTTAATCACAAGGCAAAGAATGCCGCTTCGATGGGGCAGGTCCATCAGGCAACACTTGGTGGTAAAACTTTTGCGGTGAAGATCCAGTATCCGGGAGTAGGGGATAGTGTTAAATCAGATCTTGCCATGGTGAAGCCCATTGCGCTATCCATGTTTAAGCTGAATGCCGTCGAATACGATGAGTTCATTCAGGAGGTGGAGATGCGCATGATGGAGGAAACTGATTACATCCTGGAGCTTCAGCGTTCTATCGACATTTCAAATAGAACCAGTCACCTGCAGAACATTGTCTTCCCGAAGTACTACCCCGAATTGTCTTCGCCGAAGATCCTGGTAATGGATTGGATTGAAGGGAAGCCCTTGGGAGAAGTTATCGGTAAAATTCCTGCGGAAGCCGCTATGAAACTCGGTCAGGCCATGTGGGATTTTTATCATTTTCAAATGCACCAGATCAAAACCGTGCACGCGGATCCCCATCCGGGAAACTTTATCATTACCCCTGATTACAAGCTGGGTATAATAGATTTCGGTTGCGTAAAAGTTATCCCGGAAAGTTTTCATAAAACGTATTTCCGTTTAATGGACGCTGATCTATTGACCGATCATAAAAAGAGGGATGCCGTCTTCACGGATCTTCATTTTATTTATCCGGATGATTCCGCCAGGGACAAGGCTTTCTTTACAGATGTTTTTACCAAATTGATTGCCTTACTGGCCAGGCCCTTTCTTTCAGACGAGTTTGACTTCGCTGATGATTCTTATTTCGAAGCCATGTATAATTTTGGAGAAGAACTCTCCGACATGAAGGCCTTCCGCGAATCCACCAGGCCGCGGGGTGTCCGCGATGCCATCTATCTGAACCGAACTTACTTTGGACTATACAACCTCCTGCATGATCTAAAAGCCAAAGTTAATATTACAACTCGTGCATAGGTTGTGTGGATGATTCATGGATGGCGTGTTGAGCTCGGAAAGCCATTTTGGCCGGCGTCATTGTTTTTCCTGGCTTTAATTAATTCTACTTTGTTAAAGTAAAAATGTCATTTTATAGTCCTGACGGGATTTAATTTGATTAGCCCGCATGCAAATGCGGGGAAATGGCATGCAGAAAAAACCTCAGGGGGATTTAAACAACATTCTACCGGTATCACGAATCTTTAAAGTTCGGTCTCGGTTTTGGGTGCTAACAGGAGTTTGATAAAGTATTGGGCTTAGGTACTCATGAGCGTTTTCTTTTTAACCCCTTCCGGGGTTTGGTTGTGCTCTTTGATTTGACCCCAGGTTTGCCCCGGGAGCTATTCAAATTAAATCCCTTCGGATTTACTGTTGATACCTTCATGAAAAAGTAGTTAATCTGAAAAGCCTATACCTTGCTGACAGTAAATTAAATTTAACAAGTAGAATTAATTCAATGTTTTCGAATTCCAGCGGCTCCCGATACTGATCGGAATGTCAACGGTCTATTTTAATACCAGGCATCAGTTTTATATATCCATTGACTATAAATTTAAATGTGCTCAAATTTTGAAACTCAAATTTGAGCACATCTACTGTGTAATCTTTGTATTGAACCTTTGCTTTCTAAGTTTTTGTAAACTTATAGATTTTCAATAACTTAGCCCTGATTGGTTAATTTTTTAATTTAAATGTTATTTTATGCGTGCCATTTGGAAAGGACACATTCAATTTTCCCTTGTAACCATCCCTGTGAGGATCTATAATGCCATAGACTCCAGTGAAACCATTAGCTTTAACCTGCTCTCAAAGGAGGGCCATAATCCAGTCAGCTACGAAAAAAAGGATAAGGTGACAGGCCAAACCCTCAAAACCGAAGACATTGTAAGAGGCTACCAATATGAACCAGGGCAGTATGTGATTATAGAGGCGGAAGACTTCGCCAAGGTGAAACTCAAAAGCGAAAAAGTGATTGAAATTCAGGGGTTTGTTAATTCATCCGAAGTCCCAACTACGCTGTTTGAAGCGCCTTATTACATCGGTCCTGATGGAGATGTGGCAGCCAAGACTTATGGATTGTTAATGGAGACGCTGAAAGAATCAAACATGCTGGCAGTGGGAAAGGTGGTGCTCCGAGACCGTGAAATACCCCTGCTCCTGGCCCCCTATGAACAGGGAATTGTTATGTACCGACTGCGTTATCCGGATGAAGTAAGAACGATAAAAGAAGTGCCCATGCTTTCTCAGGTGAAGGCCGACAAGACGCAATTGAAGCTTGCCAAAACGTTGGTTGACTCCATGACCATGAAATTTTCCGACATCGAAATGAAGGATCATTACACTGAAGCTTTAAAACAGATAATCGACGCGAAGGTTGCTGGTAAAGAAGTCGTTATGGTAGCGGAAGAAACCCCGGAAGTGGTTGACATCATGACCGCATTGAAAGCCAGTATCGATGCTGCAAAGAAAAAGCCAATGGAGAAAGCAAAAGGTGATACTGCGAAAAAAGCAAAAGCATCCAAGGCCGAGAAGGAAGAAAAACCTGCGAAATCTGCGAGACGTAAAGCGAGTTGATTTTATACCTGCACTTCCTTCGTCTCTCTTAAAAGTTTTAAGCCATTCAACATTCAGGAAGATATTACGCTGGGGACCTACCAACTATTCCTAATTCCTGACCAGCTATTGAAAAGAAAGGGCCAAGAAAGCACGGTAACGTTTAAGAATTAAAAAAAGAAACGTTATTTTTGTAAGAGATGGCAAAGATTATTCAGTTTCCACTTAATCCGGCGCCGGAGAAATTCGGACTGCAACGTGCGCGGCACAATAAGGGTAAGGATGCCTGTAAACCGAATCAGCTTAACCTCTTCACCGGAGGCAAGATTGTTAAACTTCATCAGCTTTCCGTTTTTGAGGAAGCCTTATCACTTGATGAACAAGGCCAGACAAAAAGTGCACGACAGTATTATCAGAAAGCTATCGAAGAAGAGGATTGTTCCGCTGATGCTTACTGTAACCTGGGCATCATTGAATCGCAGGAAGGTAACTACGCCAAAGCCATAGATTGTTTCACTTTATGTCTGAAGCAAAATCCGCGGCATTATGAAGCGCATTATAATCTCGCAAATCTATATGCCGAAGTGGGTAATCAGGTGTTGGCCAAAATACACTACGCCATTGCTATTGAAGTTGAACCGGCTTTTCCCAACAGTTATTTTAATCTTGGGCTTACCCTGGCAGTGATGAAAGAATATAAAGATGCTGTTCAATATCTGAAGAGGTATCGCGACCTCACTCCTGCAGAGGAACATCAGCAGACGAATGACCTCATATTCAAACTATCTACTACGTTATAGTAGACGAACGTTTTAAGGGTCATGGCTCATCGGCAATTTTTCGGAATACTTTCTTAGCACGGGACAAAAATCCCGGCGAGGCGTAGGGAAGCTGGTCTTCGATAATTAATTTTAATTCCCTTTTTAGATCAGGATTGTACTGGCTGATATCCCCCAAAACCTTCATCGAAAAAACACGTATTGCCACGGGTTCTTTTTTGTCCTGCAAAAAGGCAAAACAAACATTCGCCACTTGACCATGAAATCTTTTCGGGACATCGATGAATTGTAACAGCCGGATGATGTTGCGTTTAACCGCATCATGAATGCCGGGTTGATCAAGGAAGTCAAGGATTTTTTTGAGGTAAGGAAGGATCATTTTCTGATGCTGTTGAACACACAGACTCAACGGCCAGGCCGCCTGCTGCGTGATTCTATACGGGCCTTCTAAAAACATTTGCACCAATTCTTTGAACCGCTTTGCATCGATGCCTACAAAACGAACTATTTTCAATGCCTGTGTCTTTGAGTGCTCCTGCAGGATAACTTTTTTTAAGTCCATTTAAAGTTGTGACACATCAATTAACGTGAATAGCCGCTTCTAACAGGCTGATTAAGTGTTTTATAGGATATTTAAATTTAAATTAACATATATAATCGAAAGGATCATTTTCGCCATGAGGTTATAAGATTGCACCTAACTTAATCCTGAAGACTATGGAAATCATTGTACCGCTCTCGTTTTTATTACTTCAGTTAAGCCTTGCGTTTTTCTGCTATCTCGTAAAATCTTCTTTGGTAAAATTTCGGTGACTAAATCGGGGTTGTAGCAAGGGTAGACTGTCTCAAATTTACCAAAGATTATGTTTTTACAATTTAGGAGACATCATAAAGACCGCTATGAAAGAAAGGATGGCTAATACGAATCCAAACATAAAAATATTATAGGCAATTCGGAGGAATTTGTATTTTTTCCCCAGCACTTTCCCAAGATAATAGATGTCCTTGATGAGGCTGTCATACAGATAATCGGCATCCTTCATCATCTGTTTTATGCTCCATTCATAGTCCTCCACACTCATCGCGTGAAAATTTCCAAAAAAAAGCAGATTAGTTTTTTTGTTTTTGATGTCTTCACGCGCAAACCGCCCTGCCGAAAGATTGGGGCGGGTTGCTAAAATGGCAAAAACGGTAGTGGTAAGACAAACTGAAATCAGCATGATGGTGGGTCCAATTAACCTCAGATCTTCTTCCAGATTTCGAACGAGCACTGACACCACGACCGATAACTTGAGAATTTTTTCTTTCTCAAGCTTTGACTGAAGTCTGATCAATTCATCCTCGAGTTTATGATATTTTTTTTTTGCTTATTTCGGGCATAATCTGTTTCCTGATTTTTTTGATGTTTCTTTTTTTTTCCGATTTGAAGGACCGCTCTGCCGTAAGGGGTATGGTAGCGGTGATTCTCTAAAAATGAAAGATTATTTTTCAACCATTCTTCGTCCGACATAGATTTTTGGCCGACAGCCTCCCATTCCTCTCGCAATTTATCTGACTGTGCGATACATTCTTCGGTAGACAAATGAAAGAGATCTGCGTCACACAACACTTTTCCAATCAGGGATTTTGGTTGTTGCGGAATTTTTGTTGCCAGGATCGCTTCGGAAACTTCCATAATTTTCCGATGTGAAGCGCCCCAGGATAGCAACAAATCTTTTGATTGGTCGGCCGCTTTTTGTTCGTGATTGGTATCTCCTGCTATATAACCCACATCGTGAAGCCATGCAGCGATTACTGCAGACTCCATTTCATCATCGCTCAGTCGATATGCGTACCAATTTCGATTGCCGCATCGACCACCCCGCAGGTATGGGCTATGTTGTGGAAAGGGCGATTTTCGAAAGTTCTGTCCCTGAAAACGTTTTCTGAAAAAGCTTGTGATTTCCGGATTAATTCATATTCCATAGATGAATAAAGATAAAGTTTTCCAGGTCCCTTAAAAAGGTGTTAAAAGAATTGTCAGTAAAGCTGTGAGTCCGAAAAGCGTAATTACTTTTGTTCACGGATTATGTAAAAAAACAATGATTACAGGGTTAGTAAGTAAAATTATCCCTTTTAAGGGGAGTGGAAATAACGCCAATAAATCCCATTATATTCGCTCATTCACCCTATGATGAAAAATATCCTGCCATTTCTCTTTTGTTTTTTCTTTTGGGATACCTATGCGCAATCCCAGGATACCTCGGCGATTCATACTTTATTTCTTATTGGAGATGCTGGCGAGCCGTATGTTGTTAACACGGGTTTGGGAAAAGTTTTAAGGGAAAAAATATATGTTTCGGGTGGGAGGGCTACGGTTCTTTATTTAGGGGATAACATCTATCCCCGCGGACTACCTGAAAAAGACGCAAAGAATTATGCCGAGGATGAATTAGCGCTGAAAACACAGACAGGATTTATTGAAGGGATGGACGCGCGCGGAATCTTCATTCCGGGCAATCATGACTGGCAACGGTGGGGAAAAAAAGGACTTCAATACCTGATGAATCAACAGCAGTGGCTGGACTCATTAAAAGATTCGCGCATTACCCTGCTTCCTAAAAATGGTTGCCCTGGTCCTGTCCAGATCCCATTAGGTGACAACACGTTGTTGGTAATTTTGGATACGCAATGGTTCCTTCATCAATGGGATAAAACAATCGATGCGGAATTGTGTGGCCCTGTAACGACCGCTGAAGTGTTAACCATGGTCGCCGATATTTTTGCCAGTAATCCGGGCAAAAGAATTATTCTCGCCGGGCACCATCCGTTGATTACCTATGGAGAACACGGGGGTGTTTTTACCTGGCAAGCCCATATTTTTCCACTGGAAAAATTTACCAAATATTTGTACCTCCCGCTTCCTGTTATCGGATCATTTTATCCACTATACAGAAAATGGTTTGGACATCTTCAGGATACCGCGCATCCCCTATACCGGGAATTCAGTCGGGGACTTCAGTCGATTATGGCGCAATATCCCGGGTCACTGTATGTTTCCGGGCATGAGCACGCGCTCCAATACATCGTTAAAGACAGTACGCATTATATTGTCAGCGGATCCGGAGCCAAGACGGAATACGTTCGGAAAAAAGGCTTTGCGGAATTTGCAAAAGATGTCAAGGGTTTTGTTCAGGTATCTATTCAGAACAAAGGCGCTTTATCTCTTCATTATTTTCAGGTCGATGAAAAATATCCCGAAGGAAAAGAAGTTTTTAAAAGAAATTTACCAGCAATCCCGGAGGTTGCTCCTCAAAAGGCACCCTGATGTTGATTTTGCCGGTAAAATTGTGAGGGTCAAAGCAAGTGAACAGTATCGGGCCGGCAGACTAAAACAAAAGCTCCTTGGAAAAAATTACCGTGAGGCGTGGTCCCAGGAAATAGAAGTTCCGGTGTTTGATATAGGCAAGCAACAGGGGGGATTAAAAATTGTGCAAAAGGGAGGAGGACAGCAAACGCTATCACTGCGGTTGCAGGATTCACTCGGTCATGAATACGTTCTCCGGTCCGTCGAAAAGTATCCGGAAGCTGCCACACCGGAAATGCTGCGAAAAACATTTGCTCAGGATCTTGTTCAGGATCAAATTTCCGCCGCACATCCATATGCTGCAATCGTGATTCCACCGCTAGCTGACGCCGCGGGTCTCTACCATACCAATCCAAAGCTCGTTTACATTCCCGACGATCCCAGGCTTTTCGAGCACCGGAAAAATTTCGCTCATTCCCTCGCGCTGTTTGAAGAACGGCCCTCCAATGATTGGTCTGAAGCGAGCTATTTCGGAAAATCCAAACGCATTATTAACACAACCAGGGTTTTGGAAAATCTGGCCGATGATAATGACTATCAGGTCGATGAAGCATTTGTATTGAGAAACAGATTGTTTGATATGATCATCGGTGATTGGGACAGGCATGATGATCAATGGCGTTGGGCAACCATAAAAAATAAGAAGGGGGACATTTTCCGACCCATTCCCCGCGACCGGGACCAGGCGTTTTTTTTGAATGAGGGAATTCTTCCGAAATTCTGGAGCCACAAGTGGGCCTTACCCAAATTTGAAGGCTTTCACGACGATATGAACTGGCCATCGGGTTTTTCTTTTAATGCGAGGTTCTTCGACCGTTCTTTTTTAACTGCTCTGTCAAGGGAAGAATGGATCGCAGAGGCGCGTGATTTGCAAGCGCGTTTGACTGATCAGGCCATTGAAGTGGCCGTCCATCAATGGCCTCCGGGAATTTTTTTAATCAATGGTGAAAGGGTCATAGAAAAATTGAAAAGCCGTCGTGACAAGCTGGTGGAATTTGCCAATGATCACTATTCATTCTTAGCGCGTGAGGTGGATGTTGTTGGATCAAACAAGGCTGAGTTGTTTAATGTTAACAGGTTGGCCAATGGCGATGTGCACGTTATCAAGCATAAAATCACACAAAAAGTCGAGGTTGGGAAAAAACTTTTTGACAGAAAATTTAAAAAAGCGGAAACGAAAGAAATCCGGTTATATGGATTGGATGGCAATGGCACCTTTCATATTTCCGGTGACGTGAGAAATTCCATACTGGTCCGGATAATTGGCGGTAAAGGGTATGACAAAGTATCCGATAGCTCCCGCGTTGGGGGTATCGCGAAGAAGACCATATTTTACGATAAAAAAGTGGGAGGAACTTTTCAATCTTCGGGGGAAGTTAAAAATCAACTGTCAGGCGATGCTGGTGTGAATGAGTACAACCGGAAATCGTTTGAGTACAATCGCCTGGCTCCGATTATTTTCGGCAACTACAATCCTGATGATGGAACGTTTCTCGGCGCCGGCTTATTATATCAGACCCATGGTTTTCGGAAAAAGCCATTTAAGAATCGTCATCTTTTCCTGGCATCGATGGCCCCATCAACCCAATCCTTTAATTTCCGATATCAGGGTAAATTCACAGATTTAGTGGGCAAATGGACACTCGGTCTCGAGGGTGATCTCAAATCACCAAACTATGTGAATAATTTTTTTGGAATGGGTAACGAATCGCTTTTCAATAATAAGATAAATGATAGTCCGGGAATCGAAGTGGATGACGCCGTATAATATTACCGGTATCGATTCGAAGAATGGGTGTTACATACTTCCCTTTCAAGATCATTCGGTAGCTGGGCAAACTTAAAAATCGGTCCATTATTTCAAAGAATTGAAATGGAGGAGCCGTACGCAAATCAGGACCGGTTTATAGAAGAGTACGCGAATTCCCTTTCGACCAATCTTTTTAATGAGTACAGCAGTTTTGGTGGCCTTGGATGGCAATGGGATGTTGGTCGACTCGATAATAAACTAATTCCCCAAAAAGGAATGGTGTTATTTTTTTCAGGGAAGAATATGGCAGAGCTGAGTAAGGGAGAAAATAATTTTTCCTTTTATGAAGGCTCATTGACAGCTTTCCATTCTTTCCGTCAGGAATCCCGGGTGGTATTTGCCGCAAGGGTGGGTGGTGGAATAAACCAGGGTAAATACAATTTTTATCAGTCCCAGATACTGAGTGGAAAAACGGAATTAAGGGGATTCAGGAAAACGAGGTTTTACGGGGATAGCAAGCTTTACGCAAATTTTGAAATAAGACTTCGTTTGTTAAGTTTTCGCAGTTATCTATTTCCGGCAACGCTAGGTGTGCTTGGCTTTCACGATGTGGGAAGAATATGGTACAAAAATGAAAATGGTATAGATCCATCAGCAAAGAATGGGAAATCAAATTTATGGCATAGGGGGTGGGGCGGCGGCGTCTGGTTTACGCCTTTTAATCTTACCATCCTTTCGGCTGAGATTGGCCATTCCCCGGAAGGCGCCCTTGGTTACATCCGGCTGGTTTTTTTGTTTTGATCGTTTACCCATGGAAATCTAACTGACTTATTTTACCCTGGCAATAGTGTTCATTTAATTAATGCAAAACCCTATTTGACTGATGAGATGGGTGGTAGTGCCGGTTGAGGAACAATATTTTAAGGTAGCTCTGAAACAGTAATCAGAAGTTGCCCTCATGAAAAAAATTGTTGGTTGGTCGGTTCTGCTGTACCTGAGTTCAACTTTGTGCCTGTTCTCGCAGGTAGACACCTCCTATATATATAATACGAACACGCCCTATGGCACCCTTGACTTGCGTATTGCTAAGTCAGCCACGCGGTATTATTACCTTCAGGAGGATAAAACCTTTAGTTTTCGCAAGGATCCTTCCGGGGTCAATACGAACACTTATACGACGATGGTGACCTGGGATTCAAAAGCTTACGGACAGGGTAATCTGAGAGAAGTGAATGGCGTCGCAGATAACTTTGTGATGAATTACAGGCTCCTTAAACCTCAGAATTACAACGCATCGTATTCACCAGGGTATCCAATTATTATTATGCTGCACGGCGGTGGCGAAGCTGCCAATTGTTGGATTGATGCGCGATGTCATTGGGCAACAGACGCTTACAATCCGGTAACAAATAGTCCTCCTGCGCCAACTGACATAGACCATAAACTTTTAAATAACGACCGGAATTTATTGCATGGTGGCTCCATTCACCTCACATCTGTCAACCTCGCCGGGTCCAAATTGCCCAATGATCCCACCTTGGCCGCACGCGCCTTCCCGGGGTTTGTACTGTTTCCGCAAAGTCTCAATGGTTGGGGTCCTCATGTAAAAGTTGAGGATGCAATCAGAATATTAAGACTCATCATTAAAAAATATAATATCGACGAAAGCCGTGTTTATATTCATGGACTTTCAAACGGAGGGGGAGGTGTATACCAGGCCTTGAAAAGGGCGCCCTGGTTGTTCGCTGCGGCTCTTCCCATGTCGGCCGTGAACGATGGCGGTATTGTAAACAGCAATATGGTACCGGAAGTAAGCAAATTACCCTTGTGGGTTTTTCAAGGTGGGCTGGATAACAACCCCACGCCGGGCAGGACTTACAATACGGTTAGGAAGTTTCGCGATGCCGGTGGCGTGGTGCGTTATAGTTTTTATCCAAACCTGGGTCACGGAACGTGGAATACGGCTTATAAGGAACCCGATTTCTTTAGCTGGATCTTGAGTAAGAAAAAGTATAATCCGCGCATTGCCTATGGGCAACCTATTATTTGCAATACGACACAAACAGGTGTGCAGCTCGCGTTCTCAAAAGGTTATTTTGCCTACCAATGGCAGCGTGACGGTCTGTTAATGGCAGCGGAAACAGGGGCTGAAATGATGGCGAATACTCCCGGCACGTACCGCGGTCGTTTTAGCCGCAAAGCCAACCCTTCGGAAGCTGACTGGGAGCGGTGGTCCGACCCTGTCGTGGTCAGTGAAATAAACCCTGCAAAGACATCTATCGCAGTTTTAGGCACGGCACATTTGCGAGGACCAGGACTTCTCAGTACAGAGGCGAATAACACCGTAAAATTATTGGCCTCTGATTCTGCAGAACTTTATTTCTGGTACAAGAACGGAGAGCCTGTCAATTTTTCAGGAACTGATGTTGAGGACACGCTTAGTGTGGCATCTTTTACGAGTGCCTCAACGGGAGGTAATGGCGTTTATACACTGGTGACAAAAAACGCCAACTGCCCTGGTCCTCCCTCTGATCCAGTCAACCTGTTTTTTAGTGGATCCTCTCCCCAAAATATTGTCATCAATAGCACGGAATTAAATTTCCAGGGAGCTCCTACGTCGTCGAGTATATTTCTTACCTGGAATGATGTGTCCAGTCACGAAACGGGGTATGAGATTTGGCGCCGAAGAGCCGGAAGCCCGGATTTTGCTTTTGTTACAAAAACAAAAGAAGACGCCATTTCCTATCACGATATCCATCTCGATCCCGGAACTTCCTACGAATATAAATTACGCGCTGTAAGCCATACGAGCCGTTCCAATTATTCACCCTCTGATGATCCTGCCGTAAACTATCTGTTTATGACCAGTGATGACTTCCATTATCCGCCACCTCCTCAGGCACTGGCTGTTGTTTCCAATACTTTGAATACCATTTCCTTCAAATGGAAGGCCGCAAAAGATGAAAGTAGTATAAAAGAATATTTTATTTACTATAGGGGAGACTCGATCAGTACCGGTAGCAGGGCAACATCGTATACCCTTACGGGGTTGGTGCAGAATTCAGTTTATCGAGTAACGGTGAAGGCAGTGGATTTTGGAAATCATTTTTCGCAGGCTTCCAATCAGGTTTTGGCTACAACCTTTCTGTCTGGCCTTACTTATAAACATAGCACGGGCGCATGGGAAGATCTGGATGATTCTGCCATGGTAGCCACCTGGATTTACCCTGAGTTTACGGGTCTGGTCGATAATTTTACCCTTCAGCCCCGCACACAGGATGATTATTTTAATTTTCAGTATATCGGTTATCTCGATATCCTTACTGAAGGCACCTACTTTTTCCAGGTCAATTCCAGTGATGGTAGTCGTCTGATCTTAGATGATTCAGTACTGGTTGATAATGATGGAATTCATGGTTCGAAAACATTATCGAGTGGGGGAGTTTATTTGACCGTGGGTCCACACCCGATCGAGGTTCAATATTTTGATGATGTAGGAGGCCACAGCCTGAATGTGCGATACAAGGGACCAGGCATAGGCGATATCTTTGTCGCGATACCCAATTCGGCGCTGCGAAGCGGAACCTACATTCCCGCTACGCCACCGGTTCCACCCGTTGCTGTCGCGGCTACCGGTGTTTCTATGGAGCGCATTGATATAAGCTGGCAATTTGAAGATGATGAACTAACCGGCTATGAAGTCTATCGCGCAACAGACATTTCTGCGCCTTTTATCATTGTTGCCAGTGTTAAGGGAACCGTCGCGGCAGATACGATTGGTCTCATTCCCGGAACGGTTTACTATTACAAAGTCAAAACGGTTAACAGTAATGGGTCGTCCTCTTTTTCAGTTGTGACAACAGCCACCACGTTAACATATAGTGAACCTCCTACTATTCCTCTGGAATTAGCGATCATCGGTAAAACGATCAGCAATCTGACTTTCTCATGGAAGCCTTCCACTGATAATGTTGCTGTAACCGGATATGAAATCTATTCTTCCAATGAATTAATTGGTACGTCAACCATTCATGCTTTTACCGTCGAGGATCTATCGCCCAATACGCAATACATGTTAACCGTGAAAGCGGTCGACGTGAGCGGGAACCGTTCAGGTGCTTCCTCAGCATTAGCGATCATGACAACCAACTCTGCTACATTCCATTCGTCCGCGGCGGGTAACTTAAGTGATCTCTCAACATGGCACAGAAATGCCAACGGCACGGGGGAATCTCCTGCGAATTTCTCGGCTAACGGTCAGTATTTTATTGTGTCCAATCGCACATCGACTTCCATGGGTGGCGCCTTGACGATTGGCGGAACCGCATCCAGGGTCATTGTGCCCACAGGGGTAACGCTGACTGTTGACCAACCATTTTCTGCCCGGATAGAACTTCAGGGAAATGCCATCGTCAACCTCGATCACGCGTCAGCACCTGAGTTGATAAAGTTATCTCCAGCCTCGACCGTTAAATTTAATGCGTATCCCATCATTCATGCAAACACTTATGGGAACGTCATCTTGTCCGGGGTCGTCGCAAAAACTTTTAGCGCCGATACCATAACCGTGCTTGGCAACCTGATCGTTAACAACGGGATTTCTTTAAAAGGCTCTCCTCATAATACGTCACACATCCGGCTAGGTGGTTCAATGACCCTTCTGGGTACGCGACCCGAAACTTCAGCAGACAATGGTATTGACCTTGCCTTCAACGGGGCGGGCACCCAATCGATCATAACTGATAGTGATCTGTATTTATACAGAATACTCACCGCAGAGAATAAATTCGTCAATGTATCAGTACCCCCAGGTTCACCAATAAAAATAAACCTGGGTTCACTAAATGGAGGAGGTTTGATTCTTGCTCCCGGGTCAGTGTTACATATGGGCCAAAACAACCTTGCGTTGCAAGGGGAGGCTGTCATTAATCCAGATCAACAAACAGGAAAAATTGATATGCAGGGAGGTGACTTAACAATTTCTTCTGCAAGTTCCCGGAATAGTTATCTTTATCTGGATGCCGTTAATTATAGCGTCAACTATCTTGAAATTGACCTGACAGGGACAGGTAATTTGTCTGTAAATAATCCTCTCCAAATTTCCACGGGTATCAAAATAAAAAATGGAACGCTGGCATCTCAAGGTAATGTGACGTTGCTCAGTACGTCTGAAAAAACAGCGGCTATTTTTGAAATTGAAAATGGTGGTATGATTTCGGGAGAGGTTACAGTACAACAATTCCTGGAGCCACGAGGCATGATGTACCGCTATTTATCAACTCCTGTAAGTGGGGTAACGGTGGCCAAGTGGCAGGCTTCATTTCCAATAACGGGCCAGTTTTCCGGAGCGTCTACCGGAGTGGGTTTAACCAATCAGCCTTCGCTTTTTGTTTATCGCAGCACAGGCTGGGCCGCCTATCCGCCTGCTGGAGGTACGAACGCCTCTCCAATAGAACGTGGCACAGGCTATTCGGCATTGCTGCGCAACAGCACCGAGCCAATAGTACTTCAGGTAAAAGGCATTCCTTTTCAGGGGAGTATTCCGTTTGTTCTCGCGGGCGGCAGCGGCGGGTTAGCCAACAGTGGCTGGAATCTGGTCGGAAATCCTTATGCTTCCTCCGTTGTGTGGAATAATGACGCGGAGGCCTGGACCCGATCCGGAGTTAATAACGTAGTGGCTGTACGCAGCAACAAAATGGTAAATGGAATCGCCCGAAGTCAGGTAAAGTATTACGACCTTCTTTTAGGTGGCGGAACGATTGGGGCGGGTGAAGCTTTTTGGGTCCAGGCGGCTGACGCTACCCCGACGCTGGTGATCAATGAAAAAGCTAAATTAAATACGGATGGTCAGAATGAAACTCCTGTAGTTGTTAACCACCTGATAGTGAATCTCAAACAGGGTGATGTCAGCGATCCGGCTTATATTCTGTTTACCGAATTGGGTACGGACGGATATGATGCGAAGTATGACGGAAGGAAAATGAAAAATTATGGCATGTTTAATTTTTCAACCCTTGCCAATGATACGGTAGCACTGGCTGTCAACAACCTGACAAGTACCTTTTGTACCAAAACTGTTACGCTCAAAGTGGGGGATGTTCTGCCTGGTTCTTATGCATTGTCATTTGAGCATCTGGAGTTTATAAGTGACATTGGTTCCATTGTATTGGTTGATCATTACACCGGTTCAAACACCGTGATCAATGGATCGGATTATGTTTTTTCAGTTACTGCAGAGGCTAACTCTTACGGCCCTTCCAGATTTGCCTTAACCTTTACCAAAAAACAGCTTGATCTCACCACTCCCAAGATAGAGGCAAAAGATATTTGCCCTCCTGGATATGGGGTTGTTTCTATTGGGGATTCACAAACAGGCGTGGATTATTATGTTATCAACGCCCAGGGAAAAATTATTTCTGCGCTAGCGGAAGGTAACGGCGAAACAATTACACTCGATATATTGCCGGGTGAACTGGTTTTGGGCCCTAACACAATCAGAATCAGCGCGGGTTTTACAGGTTGTGAACGCCAGATGTTACCAGGCGAAGCCATTCTGAATTACAGTGCAGAAATTTCAGTTTTAACACAGGAGGATATATCCGTCTGTGTGGGAGCTGATGTTACCCTTGTGGCATCAGGTGCTCCGGCCGGCGGATTTTATAAATGGTTTGACAGTGAAGGGGTATTAATAGAAGGCGCTACCTCATCAACCCTGGCAGTGTCTGAAGTATTTACAGAAGCAGTTTATTATGTGGCCGCAGCTCATCCTGACGGTTGTGAAAGTGAACTTCAACCCATTCATATTTATGCGGATACCCTCGACATGCCGGAAGTGCGCATGGATAAGGATACACTGTATACCGATGTAGCAGGATATTATCAATGGAAGAAAGATGGCGAGCCAATTACCGGGGCAACGCTGCACTATTATAAACCTACCGAAAGCGGAAGTTATACCGTTGTTGCTTCGAATGGGGGCTGTTTTAAAGAATCAGATCCATTTAACTTGAATGCAGGAGGTGATGGTGATGGGGATGGGGATGGGGGAGGAGATGGTGATCCTGTTACCAGTATTGAGAATGGATATAACCATGAGTTCATGATGAATATTTATCCTGTGCCATCCGATGGACGCAGTTTGAATATCGAAGTTCGGTCGCCTAAATCAGAAGCCGTATTAATTGAAGTAATAGATATTTTGGGTCGGTTATATTATAGCGGCCAATTCGACACCAACACCCTGGCCAATGGAATAAAAATTACTCCTCACACCCCGCTATACAATGGAATTTATTTTATACGGGCTACGCAGGCCAACATAAAAGCCAGGAAAAAGATTTTGGTAAAGAATTAAAGTGAATTCCCATAAACTATTGGCATCTTAATTCGGCGTACGGCCAAATCAGGAGCAGCACCACCGCAGCGTCCACGAGACGTGAGACACCTGCGGAGACATGGTGCCACGCTCAGAGTCATTCGCCAGCGGCGGCGACTCTGAGCATTCGAAGCCGACCGCCTCGTCGAACCAAAACTAAGTTCATTTGAAAAGACAGAAAGCGACACAAAGAAAATGCCTTTTAACTTTGTGCTTCTTTGAGTTCCTCTGTGTTATTGCATTTGGCTTATGTTGCAAAATGAATTGGTCGCTACATGACTACGCAGTTCTTTTGCCAATCATTCGAACGATCTCGCTTTAAAAGAAAACGGAAAAAGAACCTTATGGTTCAATCGTTTAACACGGTAGGGCCAAAGCCATTGTGAAGAATGGTGGTGTTCTTGCGCACCATAATTCTTACCCCCAGCCACTTGCCTTCCGGGCTCATGTGTTGATAGCCACTGTCAATTTTGGTAATGGTTCCAGAATACTGATGACTCCCTCCAGAACATATCACGGTAACCGTGGAGTCCTGCTCCAGGCCTGTTACTTCAACATGGCTTTGTTCAGCCACGATGGCTTCCGCTTGCTGTCCAGATAAAAAATTAAAAATCTGTAGTTCACCTGATA
>JBDSIM010000143.1:0-26509 GCA_039917935.1 Cyclobacteriaceae bacterium
CGGGGTGTAGAAGAACACGTATATAAACAATTTTCCGATTGGTTTAGTGTTGATCCTGACCAACAGGCCAAACAATTAAACTATACTCGTCCACCACTATATGCCTCCTGTTATACCGGGTTCCACCGCAATGAACACGCGCAGGAATACATACGGTATATCATGGAGCATTATAACCTCGATGGTATTTGGCATAATAGTATTGGTGTTGGTGGTATCTGTTACTGCAAGCATTGTGAAGCCTCATTCAAATCATCTGCTGGCTTAAGCATTCCACGCCCAGACGCCGATCCGGAAAAACTGGATCGTTACATGATCTGGAAATCGGAAATGGCTGATAACCATATGGCAAAAATGAAACAAACTGTGAAATCCTTTGGCCCTGATAAGGTTTATACAGCCGAGGTTTTCAGTATGTTCGAGGCGGGATCCAGAATCAACGATGGTATTGACTTGTACAATGCACGCGATCATTTCGACTTCCTGGTCAGTGTTGCATTTCTTACTGAAAACACCGAAAACATACATTATGCGGATCTGAATTACGCCAATACGATCATCAAATTTCTCAAATCAATGGCACCGGACAAAGAAGCGATAATTTTATACGGCGGAAACGGAACATCTCATCGTTACATCATGGATCCACCACTTGATCTTAAAGTGTGGTTGTGGGAAGCTCTGGCCGCGGGAGGTCGTTTTTGGAATTGCAGCTTTACCGGCTCACATCCGGATGCCACCTATGATCGAAGGAATGCCTTTCATCAAACGGAAGCCTATCATTTTGTAAAAGAGCATGAAAAATTGCTTACCCAACACGTTTCCGTAGCCAGTATTGGGATCTACTACTCCCGGGATACGCGCAGATCATTCCGCAACCAAACAACAGAGGGCGATCATTTTGAAGGCTTTATAAAGGGCATCGAAAACACATTGATTGAGAATCATATCCCCCATGATTTTATTGCCAATGATCAGGCAACTTCAGAGATGTTGCAAAAATACAGGGTCATCATTTTACCAAATGTCAGATGTCTTTCCGATAACGAAATTGTATTGTTAAAAGAGTATGTAGCAAATGGCGGAAATCTTGTGGCTACCTATGAAAGTAGCTTGTATCATACCGATGGCTCAATTAGGAATGATTTCGGTCTGGCTGAAGTTTTTGGATGTCGGTATACCGGAAAAAAAATAAATACAAGAAAAGATTGTTATCAGTTTATTGCAGATGCTTCCCACAGCATCGTGAAAGCTGACAGCGCACAAACCGAGTTGCTGATAAACGCGGGGCATACGCTCCTTTGCCAACCGACACCTCAGGCCCGTAAGATTTGCACCTATGTTCCTGTCGTTCATAATCAACCGCCCGAAAAAGCCTGGGCAAATGAATGGTCGCGTGAATTTCCAACCGTACTGGAAAACAATTACAAAAAAGGCAGGGTTATTTATTTCGCCAACCAACCGGACCTCGTCAGTTTTGAGATGGGACATCCTGACATGAGAAATCTACTGTCGAGAAGTGTCCGGTATCTGGCTGGGGAGGCTATCCGCGTAGAGACAACAGCACCTGAAAGTGTCCATATCGGTTTTACCCATTCAGTTTCTGCCCCGAATGAATACATTTTCTCCCTGGTCAATACAACCTCAGGTCCAGTGAGGCCACTAAGAAGCCTTGTTCCTGTGTTTGACATTATTGTGAAATTAACGCTTGAGGGAAAGCTGGGGAATTACAAAATACTTCGCGAAAATAGTGAAACCAACCTTAGGCACCGTAACGGACGCGTAGAAATAAACCTTGACAAACTGGAAGACTATTTTTCTGTTCACCTTACAATGATTGTTTAGCTCAGTAAAAAAACCTCTCTCCAGGGCAAAAGGTATCCGCTATAAAAATATGGATATTAGATACCAGGAGCGCTTATGGGTAACCGGAGAATAAATAAATCAATAAGCAAATACGATTGTTTCGCTTGTCTAATATCTCGTTTAACGTCAAATGGTGCCCTTGATACCCCATGAATGACAAAAAGTTAAAACTTGGTTCCGCGATAATTACGGTAGGGTACGCAGGTTTGTTATTGGTATCTTTCATTATCGCCAAAGGCGCAGATCTGAACACTGCCCAAGGCCGGCATCTTTTGGCCGGTGCTTTGGCTAATATCTGATTTTTTACGTGTTACACCGTGACGAGATAAATTCGGTGAGTCCATGCCACGAATAGTCACGGACCGATAATCATTAAATTTCGGAAAGGCACTTTTTAATACCTTTAATTAATGAAAACTCATTGCATTCCCTCACCATCAATCATATCGCTGTTTTTTACCCTGGTGGTAATTCAAAGTTGCAAAACAACGCCCCCGATAAGCGCAGGAAAAAATACAGTTGATGTACCTCAGGAAATAGCAGCTTTCTTTGCGCCTCCACCTCAATTCAAAAATGATTACGGAGTGTACCGATCACCCCTCACCTTTTATAACGGCAATCTGGTTAGAACGCCAAAAGACTGGAACCGAAGAAGAAACGAGATTCGTTCACGCTGGCAGAACCTGATGGGCCCGTGGCCACCTTATAATAAAAACCAAAGTTTGGAGATTGTAGATTCAATGAGGCGCGATGGTTTCACACAATACCGCGTAAGGTTTTTTTGGATACCCAATGAAAAAACGGAGGGTTATCTGCTTGTCCCCGATGGAAAAGAAAAGAAACCCGCTGTCATCACGGTTTATTATGAGCCGGAAACTGCTATTGGCAGCGGCAGCCTAAATCGCGATTTTGCCTATCAGCTGGCGAAACGAGGATTTATTACACTATCCATTGGAACAACCGACGCCACAAACGCAAAAAACTATTCACTATATTATCCGGATAGTGAAAATGCAGCCGTTCAACCGCTTTCGATGCTGGCCTATGCCGCGGCCAATAGCTGGTACGTGCTATCTCAACTAAAAGCGGTGGATTCTACGCGCATTGGTATTATTGGCCATTCTTTCGGAGGAAAGTGGGCTATGTTTGCGTCATGTCTCTTCGACAAGTTTGCCTGCGCTGTATGGTCTGATCCAGGAATTGTTTTCGACGAAAGCCGTGAAGATATTAATTATTGGGAGCCCTGGTACCTCGGATATCATCGGAAGCCATGGCGTGAAAGAGGAAATATCACCGCAGAAAATCCTGCCAAAGGTTTATACCCCAAACTGGTGGAGCAAGGATATAATCTCCATGAACTCCATTCGCTGATGGCGCCGCGGCCTTTTCTGGTTTCAGGAGGCTCCGAAGATCCACCGGAACGCTGGCGGGCCCTAAACCACACCATTGGCGTAAATAAAATTCTGGGATATAAAAACCGTGTGGCGATGACCAATCGCCCTACCCATTCTCCAAACGAAAATTCAAATGAGCAGGCTTATTTGTTTTTGGAATACTTCTTAAAGTAGAATTCCGGAGCGTGTGGTTGGAGAAGGTTCGAGGAAAGTTTGGGATACCCTTTTTTTACATTAATATAGTGTAAGGCAACCTTTGATTATTTACCAAAATAAAATCACTTGAAAACCTCAGGCAAGAAAATGGATCTGGATGGTCCATTAAAAAATGCGCTCATAAAAGAATATTTTAGAGATGGAAAGCTATCGAATATAGGAAAGTATAACGATGGCAAAAAAACAGGAGAATGGAAATACTATTTGAGCAATGGGCAGTTAAAAGCAATGGGAAAATTTATAAAAGGCCAAATGACCGGCTTATGGAAATGGTATAGAGAAAATGGCGTGCTTTTACAGGAAGGCAAGTTTAAAGAAAATAAAAAGTCGGGATTATGGAAAAGGTATCATCCGAATGGATCTTTATATGATGTGGGAACTTACCAGATGGATAAAAAAACTGGTGAATGGAAAATTTTTGATGTAAACGGGGCCTTATCCAGGAAAAAGGTTTATTGAATAGATGCCCCTTCCTATTCGGGAAACCCTATAACGGCGAGTTTAAATTCAACGACCGTAATTTTGTATTGCCAGTCATGGAAATTTAAAAGCTGCGATGGCTAATTTGGTTATCTTTCATAATCCAAATATTGTTATGAAATGCACCCTACTGCTCATACTCATCCATCTCTTTCACTATAGCTCCCACTCACAACCTCCAACAAACCCAGCATTATCTGACGCACTGACCTTTGTTGACGAATGGCTGGAGGCTCAGCAGGCATATGAACGCATTCCCGGTATGTCGGTAGGCATTGTAAAGGATCAGGAACTAATCTGGTCAAAGGGCTATGGTTTTTTAGATATGAAAAAGAACCTCAGAACAACGTCTGGTACGATTTACAGCATTTGCTCCATCTCCAAGCTGTTTACTTCCATTGCCATCATGCAATTGTATGAAGATGGTAAACTCCGCCTTGACGATTCTGTTTCAACGATCCTCCCTGGTTTTAATATTCATCAACAATTTCCAGAAAGCGGACCCATCACTATACGCAGCTTGTTAACTCACTCTTCCGGACTGCCACGTGAATCAGATTATCCGTATTGGACTGGACCTGATTACATTTTTCCTACGCAGGAACAGGTTTATGATAAACTGGGAAAACAAGAAACACTCTATCCGGCTTCCACCTACTTCCAGTACAGTAACCTTGGAATGACTTTACTCGGAGAAGTGGTTGAAAAAATTTCAGGGAAACCCTACGACGAGTATATCACCGAAAATATTCTAAAACCATTGCGTCTTACCAACACGCTGACTTATCTGCCACAACAAAAATGGGGTAAAGAAATGGCAACGGGTTACTCAGCTTTAAAAAGAGATGGTTCGCGTGAGTTGGTACCTCTATTTGATTCAAAAGGCATAAAAGCCGCCGCGGGATATTCATCAACGGTAGGGGACCTTGCTAATTTTGCAGCCTGGCAATTCCGCTTGCTAAACAAAGGCGGCAATGAAATTCTGAAAGCATCAACTTTAAAGGAGATGCAAAGAGTTCAATGGGTTGATGCTGACTGGAAAATTAATTGGGGACTCGGCTTTGTGGTTAACCAGCAACACGGAAAAACATTGGTTGGCCATTCCGGCTTTTGCCCTGGATACAGAACCACCTTAATGATGGACACTGGAGAAAAATTTGCCTACATCGTTTTGATAAACACCATGGACAATCCCTGGAAATATGCCACCCAGATACGGAACATTATTTTAAAAGGTCAAACTGAAAAATCCGTAAAGCCGAGCGATGTAAACCTGCAGGACTATCACGGGATTTATAATGCACAGCCATGGGGCTCAGAAAAAAAAGTGATTTCATGGTATGGACACCTTGCCATTTTGAATTTGCCCTCCGAAATACCCCTTGAAGATATGGTGTTGTTACAACATGTGAAGGGGGATGTCTTCCGGAGGATCAGAAAGGAGGAAACCCTGGGTGAAGAATTTATTTTTGAAAGAGATAAAACGAGTGGAAGGGTCATCCGGATGTGGGACCATAGCAATTTTTCATTAAAAATAAAGTAGGAAGGGAATCGTTTCCCGGCCCCCTGCCTGCTAACAAAAACATTTGATAACACAGTCAGCTCAGGAAACATTTATCGCGCTGATCACTAGGAATAATCCGCTATTTTTCGTATATTAATTAATGGTATCCTTTGAAAAAGTGACATTTTTTTTCAAAATAATACTACTGATTTCCTGTTCAGCGGTGATCCCATGCCGTTCCCAAAATTCACAGGCTGTTTTCGTGGGCAGCACTCCCTGTGACAGTCTGATTAAATCCTCCTTCCAGATACCTCGCGATGCAGGCTGTGATTTCATTAAATGGGAACTTTCAATGAGTGAAAGCGTGGGGGAATTAAACACTTTTCAGCTGTTTGCCCTGTTCGGGATATCCCAGCCAAACACTAACGGATTTGTCCACGGCGGACAAAAAATTCGTATAACAGGAAAATACCTGACTCATGACAAAACCGACCAAAACCCGAATGCCCGAATTTTTGAATTGACCTCGGAAAAGTTTCAATCACCCCTTTTGCTGATGGAAATGGATAAAAATATACTTCATTTCGTCGCGTTGGATAGAAGTTTCTTAGTTGGTAACGGAGGATGGAGTTTTCTTTTAAATAAGGTTAGACCATGATGGAAAACACATCTTACAGCACACATCGGAAGATTTTTATTTTTCTAATAGCATTTTGCATACTCCTGACGACATTCGGATTATCCCAGAAGCCCACCGACAGAAAACTTGTCGGAATGTTTGATGGCAGAACGCCCTGTCAGGAGTTGGCGCGGTTCCTTGAGACACCCGTGACTTCAGAATGTATCAAAATAAAATGGCGGTTGTTCCTGTACGTTCATCCGGATTCTCAACAAAGTGGTACTTATGAATTGTTGGGGTTTGTGTATGAGAAAAAGAATCCAAGGCTCGGAAAATGGCATACGATCAAGGGAACCAAAACAAATCCTGACGCCCTAGTTTATCAACTGGACTATGAGGGAAAAAAACCAATTCTCCTTCAAAAAGGAGGTGATAATATCCTGTTTTTTCTGGATGATGAAAAAAACATTATGGTAGGAAACCGGGATTTTAGCTTTGCATTAAATAGGGTGCCCCGAAAATAATAATTGTGGTCTCGTCCGAGTCGACGAGCCGAATCATAAATTTCACCATTCCGACGAGTCTAAAAATACGATGAGGCATCTTCTCGAAACCGCCAACCTATTAATGGTCACCCAGAGGAGTTTGGATGACGGGTAAACGAGAAACGAATGTATGTGAATCTTTAAACCTCGAAATAATTTTAATATTCATGAATTGCCCGCAATAAAATGATTCCTAATTATGATCACATGGATTTGAACCGGAATAAAACCCGCCTATTCATATTATTTTTCATCGCCTTGTCATTCTCATTCAAGGCTGTTTGCGGGCAAGAAGCATCTATTATTGATTCCCGGCATTATAGCGATGTCTTCGGTGAAATGAGGAACTATCGGATATTTCTTCCGCCCGGCTATTTTGATAATCCCCAAAAAAGATATCCTGTGATTTATTTTTTCCACGGTTGGTCACAGCGATATTTTGGCGCCAGTAACCCGTATGCGGATTACGATAAGGGCGATGAAAACAATGGTGACAACATTTCACATTTTGTGTCCAACCATGAGGTAATCGTCGTGAAGGCTGATGGATATAACAGGAGCGCAAGAGAAGGATATTATGTCCGTCCCTATAATGTGAGTCCTGTAGAAACCTACAGACAGTTTCCCATATATTTTCCTGAACTCGTTGATCATATCGATTCGCAATACAACACGCTGGCGGACCGCGAACACCGTGGCATCTCAGGTCTTTCAATGGGTGGATTCATGACCTTCTGGATTGGAGGCAAATATCCTCATTTACTTTCCGCTGCAGGAAATTTTTGCGGTTCACCGGAATTTGAGGTGGGTCCCATGGATTTCCCCGTGGAATACCGCCACCTCGATATGTTTAATAATTACGGAGGAATGAAGGTTCGACTTCACTATGGCGACAAAGATTTTATTCGCGGTTATCATGAGGACCTCAACAGGGTGTGGCCCCAGGTGATGAATGATTATGAGTACCAGATGTATGATGCCGCGCATTCCACCTGTGGGATGAGTGACATGTTCAATTTTATTCTGAAGGCCTTTGAGAGCCCTGCAGTCAGGCCTGAAAAGTGGCACCACATTGATGTCTATCCTGAATTTTCAGTATGGGATTACGAAATAAAATCTGACCGCATCCTTCCGGGGTTTACGGTAATGGAAAATGTCGATGAGGGAGGTTTCAGATGTTCTGTTCGCGAATTTCTGCCGGATGGAGAATTCCTTTCATTTGTCAACCTATCAGTCACTACCGCACCCCTCTATCAAAAAAATCAACCTTACATTGTCTCCGATCTTGACAAAAGAAATCAAACAACAACCATTAAAACTATTGTAAGTGATAACACCGGCAGGCTAACCGTTGCCCTTAACGGTAGCGCACATGAAATTGGTATTAACAAAGCTAAGGACCGGCCAAATCTCTACATCGCCTCGGTGGATATTGATAACATGCCCTGGGCGGTTCACCAAAAAGATGTCACGGTGTCAGTAAAAATCGGGAATAAAGGAACCGCCATCGCGAAGAACGTTTCCGCTAAACTTTCCCCCACAAGAAAGCATGCACTTGTTTTACAAGGGGATAGCGAATTTGGAAGCATTCATTTTAATAAAGTACAGAAGGGAAAGAATTCTTTTCGTTTCCGGATTTCTGCCGACACCATTGATATGGTCAGGTTCAAACTTACCTTGCGCGATGAAAACAACCGCGAATGGATTGATTATTTTGAGTTGCCCATCAAAAAAAATATACCGGAAATAAAAAATTACGTGATCGCCGATGGTAAAATATTGACGGTGGCTCGGGCAGGAAAAGATTCCATAACGGCTTTGTGGGGAAACGGTAACGGCGATGGTGTGGCTAATCCAGGAGAATCGATTGTTATTCTGGCGAAAGATCAAAACAAACTATGGCGGACTGATTTAACTTTTTCTGACCATTACATCAACCCATTTGGAATCAATATAAGAAAGTCAGACAATTGGAGCTCCCTTGACCATGTCGGAGGTTCAGCAAAATACGATGTGCCTTTAATTGCTTCGGATTGTCCTCAAAATCATCGCATTGATTTTATGGCTGAATACTGGTTGCCAGACTATCCGCTACATACTATTAAACAAGGATTGATCCGGATAACGGTAAAAGGAAAAGATCAAACACCACCTCAAATTGCATGGGTTAAGGTTGATGGAAACAATATTCTGAGTGTTAAAGCTTACGATGGATCCAGGATTCAGTGGGTGAAAGCTACTTTGACCCTCAAAGGTGATCAGTCCAGATCATTCGAAGTCCCGTTGAAAGATGGAGGAATTGAAGGTGATCAGGCCGAATCAGATAATGTGTTCAGTTTAAAAATTCAGGATCAAAAATTCGGAATCTTTACTGTGGTGATTGAGGCTATGGATTCATCAGGGAATAAAACTACGGCCAAACAAGAGGATGATTTTATTTTGCATTAATCACAGTTTAATACAGCATCAGGAAAATAGTACTAAAATAGCCCGGATAATAGCATTCATTTTATGCCCGCACTCATTATGAAAAGAATTTTAAGTCTAACGCTCCTGATGTGCACGCTTTCCATTATTTACTGCAATGCTTTTCCAGACAAAAGTCAACTGGCTACGCCTCAGGATACCAGCCAGAGTCCGCTAAAATACATCAATACCAATTTTGAAAATGCCTCCCCACTTGACTGGGAAGTTGACTCGCTGGGCGTGGTGAACATCAGCCTTATTTATGATCACGAACGGTCATCCCCAAACCGTGCGAATGGGCATTGGCATTTTCAGGTCGAAGCGCCACGTGGTACTTATGTAACCATACTGTTAAAAAAATTTAATAATGTTTGGAATGGCGTGAAGGGGGTGCCAGTATCGGAAAAAACAAACTGTTTGATTTCGCAGGACGGAAAAAACTGGACCACTATACCTACGGACTTTGTTGGTGGAGACAAGCTTAAATTTAAACTCCACATGGAAAGTGATAAAATGTATGTCGCCAGCGTGGAGCCTTACCGCATCAGTGATCTTGAAAAATTTATTTCTGAGATAGCAAAAAATCCGCTTGTCGAAATTTCGCAGGTTGGCAAAACTTCAGAGGGGCGTGCCCTTGAAATTATACGGATAGGAAATCCCGGGGCTCCGTACAGAATATTTCTACGGGCTCGCGCACATGCATGGGAAGCTGGAGGAAATTGGGTCGTGCAGGGTTTGATCCGTAGCCTTCTTCAGGAAGATGCCGCACGCTATCTCGAACGCTATTGCGTTTATATTATGCCCATGGCCAATAAAGACGCCGTCGCCCGCGGAAGAACCCGTTTCAATACATTGGGAAAAGATCTTAACCGCGAATGGGATCTTCCCGCTGATCCAAACTTAACACCTGAAAAATATGCTTTCGAGACCTGGCTTAAAATGATGACAGGCAAAGGAAAGAAACCTCATTTTGCTATTGATCTTCATAATGACCAGGGCGGTAATCTACACGTAAACCTTCCCCGTCCTGACAATGCGCTTTACACAGCAAATCTGAAACGCTTCGAAAATCTTTTATACAAGCATACCTGGTGGACCGAAGGTCCCTCACACGTAAAAAACCCTGGTTCGTTTGGAGAAGGATTAGCCGCCAGGTTTGGTATTGATGCCTGTGTTTTTGAACTTAACTATGAATGGATTGCCGGCTTGAATAAAGCGCCCTTCGGATCGGATTGGGAACTGCTGGGCAGGCAGCTGCGTGTGGTATTTTATGATTATTTCGGAAATTGAGGATTTACCCTTAGCCAATGATGGAATTTCAGCCGGTTGATAGTTTCCTGTTGCCGTTTTTTAAGGATCTAGAAAAAATCGCGATTACCTTAACATAAAGTTTGAATCAAGTTGATCCATTCATTTCTGAAAAATATGAAAAATAAAAGTAACCACTCCTCCAGACGGGTTTTTATCAAGAAGTCCCTTTTGATAAGTTCTCTCCTACCCATGATGCCAGCCAACCTGAAAGCATCCCCCACGACCAGAGGGGTAAAAGCAAGCCCATTAAAAGTCCATATCTTCTCAAAGCATCTGCAGTTCTTAAATTACACCGATATGGCTGAAGCCGCAGCCGAAATGGGTTTTGATGGTGTTGATCTCACCGTACGTCCGAAAGGTCATGTTTTACCTGATCGTGTAGAGACAGATCTTCCAAAAGCAATCGAAGCGCTTCGCAAAACAGGACTGGCTGCCGTGATGATGACTACCGCGGTGCAGGATGCCGGAAATGCCATTGATAAAAAAGTGTTGGAAACGGCTTCAAAGCTTGGTATACAATACTATCGAATGAACTGGCTTCAATATCCCGAGGACAAATCCATTCCGGAAGCCCTCCAACATTTCCAGAAAACCCTAAAGGATTTAGGACAACTTAATAAAAGTCTTGGGTTGAAGGGCTGCTATCAAAATCATTCCGGAAATCTGGCAGGGGCTTCGATTTGGGAATTGTATGATATACTTGAAAAGGCGGACCGCCAGCATACGGGCGTACAATACGACATCCGACACGCAGTAGTGGAAGGGGGCTTGTCCTGGAAAAACGGCCTTCGTTTAATCCAGCCAAGAATCAAAATGCTGGCCATAAAAGATTTTATCTGGGATAAAAAGGATTCCGGATGGGTCGTACAGGATGTTCCGCTGGGTGAGGGCATGGTCGATTTTAAAACCTATTTTGGATTATTAAAACAGTTTGAAGTACAAGTACCCATATCGTTGCATATAGAATATCCCATGGGAGGAGCGGAACATGGCGACACGAAAATTTCCATTGATAAAAGCGAGGTATTTGCGGCGATGAAACGGGATCTGGGTAAGTTGAAGCAGATGTGGGAAGGGTAAAGGGGGTATAGGGGTATAGAGATAGGGTTTTAGGAGGATGGGATTGAGGGGGATGGGGGTAGCAACGTAGTGGATAGGTAAAACAATATGATAGACGTTATTGACAACTCACAAGACGAATGAATAAAATCCTGATCACCATAATTCTAATGCTTTGCACCTTGGCGGGGGCAGAGGGTTACCCATTGCAGAAACAATCAGCAAATTCCTATCCTTATCAGCAATTGCCGGAGGTGATGGCGGGCACAAAACTGCTGGTGTCGGAGGGCGATTTGTCAATTAAAATTCTGGATGGCGCACATCGTTTTATCGATCAGAAAATAAAACAATCAGCCGAACATCGATCCAAATTATGGACCAGAGATACGAGCTCAAAAGAAGCTTATGAACGGTCGGTAGAACCCAACCGGAAACGCTTTATGCAATATCTCGGTGTTCAAAATAAAAACGAGCCAATAAATAATAACAACGTAGGCTATATTGAAAAACATCCCGCAGTGTTAATGGAGAAATATTCCCTTAACAATGATCCGGAACTTATTGCTGAGACATCAAAGTACCGTATCTATCAGGTGCGTTGGCCGGTTCTAAACAGAGTTAATGGGGAGGGCCTTCTGCTTCAACCTAAAACAAAAATAACGGGAAACATCATTGCTATCCCTGATGCGGATCAGACACCAGAACAACTTGCTGGACTTTCGAGTGGCATTTCCAAGGAGTCGCAATTTGCACGGCACCTTGCTGAAAATGGTTTTCAAGTTTTGATTCCGGTTCTCATTGACAGAACTTTTATGTTTCCTGGGATGATGCAGCAACAAACACAGCGCGAGTGGATTTACAGACAAGCTTTTCACATGGGCAGGCATGTTATTGGATTCGAGGTACAAAAAATACTATCAGTCATTGATTGGTTTAAACAATCGTCAGACAATGATGCGAAAATTGGCGTGGCAGGCTACCATGAAGGAGGACTTTTAGCACTTTACGCGGCGGCGGTTGATAAAAGAATTGACGCGGTCCTGGTAAGTGGTTATTTTAATTCCCGCGAACGCGTCTGGGATGAACCTATTTACCGCAATGTGTGGGGACTTCTTTCGGAATTCGGCGATGCTGAGATCGCTTCCCTCATTGCTCCGCGCCCGTTGATTATCGAGCATAGTGCCATTCCTGAAATAGTTGAACAGCTAGTTAAACCAGGTGACGAGATCAGAAAGATTCATACATGGACCTATACCGGATACAAAGGCAGAATGCAGACACCAGAATTCAAAACGGTAGAATCGGAATACAACCTGGCTGTAAGTCTGAGCCGGCCGGGGTTTAAAGGGCTTGAACTCATAAGCGGCGAAAAAGACAAACCTCTAAATTTTGGATCATTGACAGCACTGAAAAGTTTCGCTGAGCATCTGGGACAAAAAACTTCATTCCAGGAAGCGGGAGAAATACCTTCAGACAAACGAAATACATTTGACCCTCATGCGAGGCAACTTCGGCAGGTTAAAGAGATAGAAGACCACGTGCAGTGGCTTCTCAGGGATTCTGATCAGGAAAGAAATAAATTCTTCCTTTACAAGTTAATGCCCGAATTTGAAAAAAGATCCTGGAGCACAAAACCATTTCACCCCCCTTATTCCCCCGACAAATTTATTAAAGGTGCCCGTGAATACAGGAAGATTTTCTATGAGGAAATTATCGGAAAATTCGAAGACACTATGCTACCCCCCAATCCCCATACGCGCAAGATCTATGACAATGCGCAATGGACAGGATATGAAGTTGTTCTGGATGTCTATCCCGATTTGTCTGCGGCCGGAGTAATTCTGATTCCTAAAAATCTGAAATCCGGAGAAAAAAGACCGGTGGTTGTGTGTCAGCATGGTCGTGATGACGTTCCGCAAAAACTAGTGGAAGGAAATAACACAGCCTATAACAATGTTGCAGCAAAACTTGCTGACCAGGGATTTATCGTCTATGCACCATACAATCCCTACCGGGGGGAAGACCAATACCGTTGGCTTGGCAGAAAGGCCAATACACTAAAGAAAACACTTTTTTCATTCATTGTTTCCCAACATGATCAAACGCTAAAATGGCTTGGGTCCCTCCCATTTGTGGATAAAGATAGAATTGCTTTTTACGGACTGAGCTACGGTGGAGAAACCGCCATGCGTGTACCCGCCGTGTTGGAAGGTTATTGTCTGTCCATATGCGCGGGAGATTTCGGGGACTGGTCCCGTAAGGTTGTTGATACCCACTTTAAAGGGGGCTTCATGAATTCACTGGAATGGGAAATGCCTTACTTCAATATGGGAAGTACTTTCAGCTATGCTGAAATGGCTTACCTGATTTTTCCACGCCCATTTATGGTGGAGCGGGGTCATGACGATCTTGTGCAACCTGACGAATGGGTTGCTTATGAATACGGAAAGGTGAATTATTTTTACGACCAGTTCAATCTCGGCGACAAAACGGAAATTGAATATTTTAACGGTGGTCATTCCATGCGGGGCGAAGGGACATTTAAGTTCCTTCACAAACATCTTAACTGGCCGGAATCAAAGTCACAGTAACACAAATCCTAACCAATCCGATTCGAATACACAGTATGAAGCTTCAAAAATTAATCTTTTTTATATTATTGATTCTCCTGGTATCGGCCTGCGAAAAAAAAACTAATATTCACCAAAGACCCCTTGACCCCTGGGCGTTCCGTTCTGTTTTAGACCGCAAGCCAAGAATGATTACCCTGGCGCTAGATTCCAACTTTTATGTTGCCTACGATCTTGCTTCATGCACTTTATACAAAGCCTGGAAAGGTGGTGTGTCTATGGAAGGAACCGCCTATTCTGATAAAAAGAATGTGCAACCTTCCAGCTGGGGTACGGATTACCTCTCTGATAGTATCCAGCATTTTAAATGGAATGTTGAGCGTGGCGGCAAAATAGAGAAATCCCGCATAGTAAGTAAGGGTTATTTCCTCAAGGATAATCAGATCCATCTGAAATTTATACTGATCCTTTCTACGGGGGATACCATTCGATTTGAGGAACGTCCTGAATATGTCGAAAATGAAGCAGGGGATCCGGGATTGGAGAGATCTTTTAAGATGCATACCATTCCAGAAGGAATAACAGTCTCTCTCCTGTCGACGGATACAATCCTTCGACTCAAGGATAAAGAAATGACTCAGCTCATAACTTATTTTAAAAAACTTCCCACACAAACGCCACCCCGGCCAGAAGCGGAGTATGATCACAGGGGCAGGTATTTTATGGAGAAAAGTGATTGCTTAACCTGCCATGAGTTTGATAAAAAAACTGTGGGACCATCGTTCCAGGATATAGCACAAAAGTATCCGAACGAAAAAACCGCTGTGCAATATCTGACCAGGAAAGTAAAAGAAGGCGGTTCCGGTGTATGGGGCACTACCATGATGAACCCTCATCCCTCTCTGCAGGAAAATGAAATAAAGGTAATGCTCGACTATATCCTCTCACTCAGACCAAATGAGAAACGAGACCTTCCAGTGGTGATGGCAAATCAAAATGTGGTTTTGAAAGAAAACATAAAACCCGGATTCGGCGCTTCACTTGAGGGGGCTCATCCAAGCTATGACGTTTTCACCCTCCATAAAAAAGATTTTAAACCACGCGTGGGCGGCATGGCTTTTCTTCCCGACGGCAGGTTATTGGTAACTACATGGGATACGATGGGCGGGGTCTATGTGCTGAGCGGAGTTGAAACCGGGGATACAGCCAAAATCACAGTAAAGCGTATAGCCTCAGGGTTATCTGAGCCCCTGGGCATCGAAGTTGTCGATGACGAAATCTATGTCTTACAAAAACATGAACTCACCCATTTAAAAGATCTTGACGGGGATGAAATAATAGATGAATATGAGGCAGTCTGCAATAGCTGGGGTGTATCCGGAGATTTTCACGAGTTCGCCTTTGGCCTTGTTTACAAAGATGGATATTTCTATGCGGCCCTTTCCATGGCTATGCGGTTGATGTCGGAGGAAAAACAACAGCCAGACCGTGGCAAAACCATCAAAATCAGTAAAGATGGAAGTCACTATGAATGGATTAATTATGGATTGCGGACTCCCAACGGAATTGGATTGGGGGTGGATAATGAACTGTTTGTCACGGACAATCAGGGAGAATGGCTTCCTGCGAACAAACTCATTCATGTAAAAAAAGGAGAATTTCTGGGTATGCAGTGGGGCTTGCCCGATACCTTAACAACGCCACCAAAAATGTCACCGCCAGCTATTTGGCTACCGGAAAATGAAATAGGCAATTCCCCCTCAGAACCCGTCCTGATGCGCGATGGCCCTTATCGCGGACAAATGCTGCACGGAGATGTTACCCATGGTGGAATAAAACGTGATTTTTTAGAGAAAATTGACGGGGAATATCAGGGTGCGGTTTTTCGTTTCAGTCAGGGGCTGGAAGCCGGTGTAAACCGCCTTCGCTGGGGGCCAGATGGTGCCCTGTACGTTGGTGGGGTAGGTATGGTTGGCGGCTGGAGCTGGAAAGAAAAGCAATTCGGACTTCAAAAGATGAAATATAATGAAAGATTAACTTTTGAAATGCTGGCGGTACGCGCGAAGCCTGATGGCTTTGAAATCGAATTCACTGACGCACTAGACGATCAACAGGAAATCAACCCATCTGATTTTTTTGTGCAGCAATGGTGGTATCTTTCCACTGCCAATTACGGGGGGCCAAAAATGGATCTGGTGAAATTAAATGTAAACAAGATGTCTATTTCCAGTGATCGGAGGCGTGTGCTGCTGCAGATAGACGGATTAAAAAAAGAGCACGTTGTTTATTTCCGGATTCCGGAATATCTGAAAAGTTCAGGCGGCCAATCCCTCTGGTCGTCAGAGGCATGGTATACATTGAACAATATTCCTGAATAATATCAGAACACCTGGCTCTGGAAGGCGAGGTCCATGCTCCCAAAAAACCGTCATCAATTTCAGAAAAAAAAATTATGCTAAAAAAGGAAAATAAAAAAATAAACCGCAGGGAATTTGTTCACTATACCAGTGCCGGTCTGGCTTTAGGATTATCATCCCTAACAACAGAAGCCAGAAATTTGAAAACGCCTATGAAATCAGAAACCAATATCCGGATCAAAAATGTCGATTCCAATTTTGAAAGAGAACCGCTCATGCCCTACCGGTTTAAGGGCAGCGTGATCACAGAAGGCTGGCAGACTGCAGCGCGGCTTGAGTCGGAATCAGGCATTCATAAAATTGGATTAGGAGGTCAGGGAATTCTTTGGTCTGATTCAAAAGTATTTGCGTCGCACTCCACCAACGCGGGAAATGCGCTGATGTTCGCTATGAGCGAAAGAGCTTTGCAAATGATGAAAGGGAATTCTTTCAGCAATCCAAACGATTTACTGGATGAGCTATTACCTGAAGTGTACGAATATGGAAAAAAAATAACCCGTAATCCCGACCTCAGGAAAACATTTGCTCTCAACGCATTGGTGTGCGTAGACAATGCTGCCTGGCTTTTATATGCGCAGGAAAATAATATTAAAACGTTTGACGAGATGATTCCAGATACTTACAAACCTGGTTTATCGTACAGACATGAAAAGGTAGGCAGCATGCCGTCATTCAGTGTTGGGGCTGACGTAAGCAAAATAAAGGCCGCCGCAGACCAGGGTTATTTTATCATGAAGCTTAAGACAGGTTCCTCCGGTACGCAAAAAGAAATGCTGGAAAAAGATATCGCATTTCTGACAGCGGTTCATAAAGCCATAGGCCATTACGAAACACCGTACACAAAAAGTGGAAAGATACCTTATTACTTTGATGCGAATGAAAGATATGATGAGAAGGATAGTCTTCTGCGTTTCCTTGATCATGCAAAAAAAATAGGGGCTTTTGATCAGATTGCCGTGATAGAAGAACCCTTTGGTGAGCGCAATGATGTATTCGTTGGTGATATGGGCGTTACCATCGCCGCAGATGAAAGTGCCCACACCGTGGAGGATGCAGCCACGAGAATTGAACAAGGTTATACGGCGATTGCTGTAAAAGCGATTGCCAAAACACTCAGCATGACCATGAGAATAACCCAGCTTGCGTACGAGAAAAAAATAACCTGCTTTTGCGCAGACCTGACTGTCAACCCAATCCTGGTTGATTGGAACAAATGTGTTGCCGCCAGGTTATTACCTTTTTCCAATATTGGCATTGGTTTACAGGAAACGAACGGACATCAGTATTATAAAAACTGGGATACGATGATGGGTTATCATCCCCGGAAAAATGCCACCTGGACTCAAACCCGGGGGGGCGTTTACCTTACAGATAAATCTTTTTATTCCGAAAGCGGTGGTATTTTCTATCCTTCTGAACACTATGAACAAATGTTTGCCTCTGAGGTAAAGTGATTTGTCAATTTTTGCTTCATTTAAAATTTCAAAGGGATAGAAATTAACGCAAAAATACCGTTCAATGAATACGGATAAAATTGACATAAAATTCAGCCGTTTATTCCCCTGGCACTTTTTATTCCTGGCGTTGGTGGTGTTCATTATTGGTGTTGCGGTTATCGCAGAAAAAACGATCCTCTCAATAGGTCTAATGATAGGAAGTGTATTTATTCTTACAGCCTATTCTGGTACTGAAATTAATACAGCAGATAAGACGTACAAGGAATACAATTCATTTTTCTTGTTTATTAAAATCGGAAAGACAATGAAATACGGCGGAATTGAGAAATTATTTATCAACCGTTCTAAAGTAAACCAAAGGATGTATTCCCGTACAAGCCAGTCTTCCATCTTTTCGCACAATGAATATAATGGATACGTTAAGTTTGACGATGGAATAAAAATTCAGTTATTAAATAAACGCAGGAAGAAAGATGTAGTGGCGGTGATAAGAAAAATTTCAGCCTTCATCCATGTGGAAGTAGAGGATCATGCGCTTCCTGAAAATTAACCGAACTCCGGCAAAAGGCGGTGTAACTATACTTTTCAAAAATTAGACGCTATAATTACTTACCAATGAATAAACTCAACCTCATTTTAATTCTCACAATCATCACTTCACTGGCATCCGCACAACTACAGGTATCATCCAACAAACGCTTTCTCCAAACTTCCGATGGCAAACCCTTCTTCTGGTTGGGAGACACCGCGTGGGAACTATTTCACAGGCTCGATCGCGAAGAAGCTGAAAAATACCTGAAAAATCGGGCAGATAAGGGATTTACTGTTATCCAGGCCGTTGCGCTGGCTGAACTGGATGGATTGCATGAACCTAATCCTTACGGTGAAATCCCGCTGGAAAATGATGACCCGGCAAAACCACGCGAAGCTTATTTTCAGCATGTAGACTTTATCATTCGAAAGGCCGAGCAACTGGGGCTGTACATCGGGTTGCTACCCACCTGGGGCGATAAAGTATTTAAAGACCGTTGGGGGAAGGGGCCTGAAATTTTTAATTCAGACAATGCGAAAGGATACGGTAAGTGGATTGCGAACCGGTATAAGAATCAAAAAAATATCATTTGGATCCTTGGAGGCGATAGAAATCCACGCGATGAAAAGGATGTGGCTGTATGGCGGGCAATGGCAGAGGGCATTGCAGAAGGTGTCGGTGGCCATGACAAAGCTTTAATCACATTTCATCCCCAACCCAATTCGCTTGAAGACGGAGGCTCGTCGAAATGGTTTCATCAGGATGACTGGCTGGACTTCAATATGTTTCAGACCGGTCATTGTCGCGAGAATAATGTGTGGGATCGTGTGCAGTACGTCTACAATCTTAAACCCGTTAAACCAGTATTGGATGGGGAGCCATTGTATGAAGATCATCCTGTATGTTTTAATGCGAAAGATCTTGGTACATCGAGTGCCTATGATGTACGAAAGCTGGCCTGGCTGAATGTTTTTTCCGGCGCTTTTGGCCATACCTATGGCTGCCATGATATCTGGCAGATGTACGCCCCACACCGTGAACCGGTGAATGGTCCTCATTTTCCCTGGTATGTTGCTATTGATCTTCCTGGATCAGGCCAACTGAAGTATTTGCGTCAGCTCATTGAATCACGCCCGATGTTTGAACGCGTCCCTGATCAAACGTTAATAACGGATGCACTGAATGCCAATGATCGCGTCCAGGCCACCCGTGGTCAGGATTATATTTTTGTGTATAGTGCTCAGGGGAAAAAATTTACCGTCAATACCAATAAAATTTCTGGTAAAGAAATCGCTGCAACCTGGTACCATCCAACAAGCGGAGAAAGTACAAGCGCCGGCAAATTTCCAAGGAAAGCACCCCTTGAATTTACGCCTCCGACCTCCGGTTATGGACAGGATTGGGTTTTGGTGATTGATGATGTTTCCAGGAACTATTCTCTACCAGGAAAATAATTTTTTGCCGGGAAGGAAAATCCACTTTCCGAAAGTTAAGGACTTTCAGAAAGTTTTTCGAAGCAGAATCTTCAGCCAGCACACGAAGTTCCGAGAGACTTAGTTTATTCGAGCACACCAATAGACCCGGTCTCAACGTCACGAAAGTCCTTAACTTTCGCAAAGTTTCTCCTCTACACCTTGGCAAAAATCCTCAATCTGTATAATAGGTATAGAAACACCCAGACCAACGCGAGTGCACCAAGGCTTTGAAAAACGGGATGCCATGGCTCCGGGCTACGGATATACAGTCCTTCGAAAAGTAAACGGGATGTATATCCAAAATCAATAAACCTGTAAACCATATAGATAGTCAGACTGTTCATTCCTATTACGATAAAGAAAAAAGTCCATCTTCGAAATTGCATGATATCAATGATCCAATAAAACAGCGCGATAGAAAGGAATGCCATTCCACCGGTAAGCATGATAAAAGAACAGCTCCACAAATGTTTATTGATGGGAAAATGTAGGCTCCAGATAAGTCCTGTGCCCACACCAATAATACCGGCCAAAGCCAGGTTTCGGAGTTTCATATATTCAGAAGTGTTCTTGTTACGCAAAAAATCTCCTGCCAGCGTGCCAAGGATTGTCAGGCATAGGGCCGGAATTTGTGTAAACAATCCGTTTTCATCATAGGTTTTTTGCAATAATCTGCCCGGCAGGAAATTCCGGTCAATCCAACCGACAAGATTTCCTTCAAAAGACAGGTCACCGGCGCCATACCCTGGCACTGGTACGAGAAACATAGCGGCATAGTAGAAAAGCAATAAGGCACCCACCCATAACATTCTGCTCCTGGTATTAAAATTCAAGTAAAGAACAGTGGCAAAAAATCCGGCAATTCCGATCCGTTGCAGTACCCCAACAAAACGGATCTGTGTCCAATCCAAAAAAGGTACGGGAGCATTCTTGTCCAAAATACCCAGGCCGATCAGGATCAGCATTCTAATAAAGGCTTTTTTGTAGAGTTTTGATTTAGAAAATCCTTGTTCAAGTCCCTTATTCAGCGAAAAGGGGAGTGACAATCCGGCAATAAAAAGGAAGAGCGGAAAAATAAAGTCATAAAATGTAAAACCATGCCATTTAGGGTGCTCAAATTGTTGGGCGAGCGCATCGACCCAAGCCCAATCGGTCTTCCCGTAGAGAAGGGAAATGAATGCCCCTGCTCCCGCAATCATGAGCATATCAAAACCACGGAGCGTATCAATTGAAATCAATCGTTTTACAGTAGGATGACTCGGTTCAGATTGCATACAGGCAACTTATTTATTTCTATCTGTGAGGATAAGGGTCGGGCTCAAACAACACGACTATTAATTTTTCTTTTTCCACTTTTCGAACTCATCGCTGATATCCTCCCCGCTGATGTAAGGCTTGTAAACCATTCTCACTTTCAACGAATATTTTTTGCCTGTCTCCGGAGAAGGGATGATGTATTGGAAATCCCATGCCGGATTAAATTCACCACCCCCTGTAGGTGATTGGGAAAACCTGATGATCTCTTTCGCGTCGAAAAAGTAAGCCAACACCATTTTACCGAACCGTCCAAAATAATAAGGTTGGCTGTAACGATATTGAGAAAAGTGGCTGGCGAGCTTTGCGTTAAAGTTAGGGGCAAAGAAAAATTCATGATTATCCTTTATACTTCTGTGGGTACTATTCACGCCGTGTTCTTCCGACCACGCACTGATCCATGCATTATTAGCCGTGTCTTTTTCGACTACACCTTTAAAATAAATTTTTTTGTCTACCGGGTTTTGGATATAGCTGGCCCAAAAGAAACCCGCGTACCCATGCTGGAAAAATTCTTCATCATGGACGATACACTGAAAAGTAATGTCAATGTAATGGGGTTTGACCAACTTGAAAGAAGTTAATGATTCCACATGGGAAATTGGGGTAGGTTCCTGATATAACAGAACTTCGTCTTCCGTTTTTCGAAACAAGGTCATGGGGTGGAGCCGCGGCTCAAAAAGCTGTTGAAGGCTGTCCCCACCAAAAATATGTTCCAGATTAAAACCAGCATAGTCGGGCACAAATAATACCGAATCTTCTTCCGAATGATTTAACCGGGCTATTCCGTTATAGCCTGCCTTGTGAAGGGGGCTGAGTTCAGAATTGTCCACAAATACTGCATTAAGATTTCCGTTTTCAATAGATAGCACGCGCTGGCTCTCATAGCCCTCAGGCAATAGGCTATGGTTGTTCTTCCCTGAGCAGGAGTACAAAAATAACGCTGTAAGCAGGATTGTTAAATCCCATTTTGGATTTTTCGGCAGCATATTCTGTGTCAATGCCGTTATGTTAACCACGATATTCCGTGAAGATATAAATTATTGACGTTAACCCTAAGTTTCGGAATAACAATTGATGGCGCATTTTGCAATTCAGCGGGCAACCGTTAACTTTATTATGCTCCAAATCCCAAACAGGAACTACCACATGAAAACCATTTTCAAAAAGATTCTCGTTTCATTCCTGCTATTGGGTATTGTTAATAGTGGCAGCACGCAAGGAATGCCCCTGGGAAAAATCATTGTGCTGATGACTCCGGATTTCCAGAAGGACGCGAAGCCGGAAGCCCTTCAAACATTTATCAGGGGGGAAATCTTTCCGATGTATGATCAGGATAAGCCAGGTTCTAATTTTTACTTATTCCAGGCAGACCGTGGAGACAAAAAAGGAAGCTATCTCCTCGTGTGCGGACACAAGACTTTCGCCAACCGCGAAAAGATGCCCGCGGGTAGCCCGTTTACCAATAAAATACTTTCCAACCATGCATCATCTTCAAAGGCCTCTGACTTCTTTTCAAATTCAGATACTTACACAGAATATCAGCTCATTGGGTCCGAAAATTTCCAAACGTTGCCTGACGTCGGCATCCTTGGAATACATTATATTAAAGTCAAAAAAGACCGCTCAGAACAATTTGAAAAATTTGTCAAAGAAAAAATGCATCCCGCAGTGGGGGATTTGCTACCCGATATGCATCTGCTTACCTATAAAGCAACCGCAGGGGATCAAAAAGGAACCTATATAACTATTTTTGCCATCACCTCCGTCCAAGCCCGCGATGTGTATTGGCCTGCCGGGAAACCTGAGACGGAAATTCTTAAACAATCATTTGCCCCGCTTAAGAAATTAGCTGGGGAGCTGCGAGGCTATCTGGCAGAGGGTTCTTACCTTGAGCCGACCGGAGGTGCCGCCGCTATCTTCGAAAGCAAGGAGTGGACCGATTATATTTATCAAAAATGAAAAAACTATTTTAAAAAAAACATTTAAACAACCAAACTTTAGTGATATGAGATTATATTATTTAACCGCGTTTCTTTTGGTGATGAGCCTCACGCTTTTGGCTCAATCAAACGAAAAAATTCCCGCTGGATTTGTATCCTTATTTAACGGCAAAGATTTAACAAACTGGAAAGTACCTGAAGGTGATAATGGACATTGGAAATTAATGGATGGCGTGATCGACTATGACGCCGAAAGTGAGGCAGAGGACAAGAACCTTTGGTCTGCAAAAGAATTCCATGATTTTATTTTGTATGTGGATTGGAGAATAAAAGAAACTCCCTGGAATAACCCAAGGGTACCCCTGATTTTGCCCAGTGGCCTTCATAAACTGGATGAAAAGGGCAAAGAAATTACGATGGTAGTGCCAGATTCTGACTCCGGTATATTGTTGCGTGGGGAAGGAAAATGTCAGGCAAACATTTGGGGTTGGCCCATCGGTTCTGGAGAAGTGTATGGGTATCGGATGGATGACAAGATGCCACCTGACGTCCGCCGCGGGGTTACGCCAAAAGTCAATGCTGACAAGAATATAGGCGAGTGGAATACGTTCAAGATCACCATGAAAAAAAACCGGATGACGGTGGAGCTGAATGGCATTGTGGTAATTGAAAACGCTCTGTTGCCTGAACTTCCTGAAAAAGGTAGGATAGGATTACAACATCATGGATCAAAAAAGGACGGTGCCTGGGTAAGTCCTCCCAGTCTGGTTCAGTTCAGGAGAATATATATCAAGGAAATTTAAATGCCTTAGGCGATCCTTTTATCTGAATTTTTATTTCAAGGGCATTGGGAAATAATTATTGAAAAACGCTTGAAAATGTGGGGTAATTTTACTAACTTATTGAGTTACACCATCAGGTGGTTGATCCTATTTCCCAATGTCCGATTATCCTTGCGGATCACTGAACGTTAGAAATTCACCTTTTCTGAAATGATTGAGATGATGTTCTCAGCTAAATCACAGTACATTTGTTTTAGAATGCGTGTTATCCTTTAGACATATTATTTCAAAGCATTCCACAATATCTGCACAGGATGCAAGGCTTTTCTTCCTGTCCCATCCTTGATTTGATGCCGGCAGCTCGTTCCCGGTGCAGCTATGATCACATTTTCCGGTTGCTTTCTAATGGTTGGAAAAAGTACCAGTTCGCCAATTTGCATGGAGATATCATAGTGTTCCCTTTCATATCCGAAAGATCCAGCCATGCCACAACACCCGGAAGGAATTAACTGTACCTGATTGCTTCCCATGCTGGTCAGGATTTTCTTGGTATGGGTCAGGGTGGATAACGCTTTCTGCTGGCAATGCCCATGAAGTTTAATCAGTGCACCCTGCTTTTTAAATAAGCTTAAATCAATTTTGCCTGCCTCCAGTTCTTTAGACAAAAATTCTTCAATCATTAAAGTGTGATAACTGATTTTCAACGCCGCCTCTTTCTCCTCACCCCGCAATAAATCGGGATATTCGTCCCGAAAGGTTAGGATAGCAGACGGCTCCACACCGATCAAAGGTGTTTCGTGGGAAATCAGGTCTTTAAATAAAGCCACATTTTTCCGCGCCAGGTTACGCGCTTCAATCAACAATCCTTTTGAAAGGAAACTTCTCCCAGATTCATGATGGTTAAGGAATTTGATCCCGTAGCCCAATTTATCCAATAGCCTTACGGTGGTAATACCGATCTCGGCTTCATTGTAATTTAATAATTCATCAATAAATAAATACACCGTCTTAACAGGATTCTTAACGGTAGGCCTGAACGCGTGGGTAAACCATTTCTTCCAATTGACGGGGGAAATTTGCGGCATGCTTCTTTCGGGGGCAAAACCCATTATTTTTTTTGCGAGTTTGCCAAGAGAATTACTATTGAATACGAAATGGTAACCCCACGGAACGATTGAGGCCAACTTCATTCCCATGGCAAAATTTCCAATTAACCGACTCCTCAGGGGAACACCCTTTTCTTTATAATATTGATATTGCCATTCTTGTTTCAGCTTACCCATATCGACATTGGAGGGGCATTCTGACTTACAACCCTTGCAGCTGATACAAAGATCCATCACTTCTTTGATCTCATCATGTGCAAAGGGATTTGCTTTATCAGATCGGGTGATCATCTCGCGGAGCATATTGGCCCGTGCACGGGTAGTATCTTTTTCTTTCCGTGTGGCCATGTAACTGGGGCACATGGTGCCGCCGCTGAGTTCTGTTTTTCGGCAATCACCAGATCCGTTGCATTGTTCTGCAGCGCGCAGAATTCCCTGATTTTCTGAAAAGTCCAGGATGGTATCAAATTCTTTCGTTAGCTGGTCTCGATCAAAGCGCAGATGGGTATCCATGGGGGGAGTATCCACGATCTTGCCAGGATTAAAAATGTTGTGGGGGTCCCAGACTTTCTTCAGGTCTTTAATCAGCTGATAATTATGTTCACCAATCATTCGTGGGATGAATTCACCGCGCAATCTACCGTCACCATGTTCGCCAGATAATGACCCCTGATATCTCTTAACAAGGGCCGCAGAGTCTTCGGCAATAGCCCTGAAAAGCGTCACACCTTCGGCCTTTTTCAGATCAATAATCGGCCGCAAGTGAATTTCACCAGAGCCCGCATGGGCATAGTGAACACTATACAGTCCGTGCTTTTTTAGAATCAACGCAACCTCTGCGATATACGCTGGAAGGTCGTTGACATCCACTGCGGTATCTTCAATAACAGGCACTGGTTTTTTATCACCCGGTACATTGGATAAGAGCCCTAGCCCGGCCTTTCTAAGATTCCATACTTTTTTTATGTCCTCCCCTCTTACCACCGGATACGAATACCCTAAACTATTTTGTTTCAACTCTGCAATGAGCGCCTGGGCATCGGATTCAGCCCTAATGGGTGATTCGCGAGTCAACTCGGCAACGAGAATAGCCTGCGGATCGCCTTCAATGAAAAACCTGTTTTCAATCTGACCCGTATTTCGTTTAGTTGCCTCAAAAACGTAATGATCCATCAGTTCCACTGCGGATGGCAGGTGTTTCAGCGCTATCAGGTTAGCCCTCAATGACTCATCAATACTGTGGCAGTGTATACAAATGAGCACCTTGTGGGGGGGCTCCAGCGTTGTTAGCCTGATCTTAGACGAGGTAATGAAAGCGAGGGTTCCCTCGGATCCGGCGATCAGGCTGCTGAAGTTAAATGAGCTGCCTTCCGGTGCGAACGGTTGCATTCGCGCCAGCATGTCAATGGCATATCCGGTATTTCTTCGCCGAATTGAATGTTTCGGAAATTCT
>JBDSIM010000144.1:0-9006 GCA_039917935.1 Cyclobacteriaceae bacterium
AATACTGGGAAGGTACTTACCTTGATTTATGAATCCAAAATTTTTCACCTGCCCTTTATAAAAACCAAGGCACCTGCCAACCGGCAGGTGCTTATTTTAATATCCAGGATTTTGGGTCAGTTTCGAATTAATTCTAATCTGATCTGCAGGAATGGGGAACAGAACCTCATAGGCTGCAAATTGAAAATCAGCGGAAGAAAACGGAATGCCTCCCCTGCTCGTGGTTGGATCACTTTTCTCAAATGTTCCATACGCATTTAAGAATGCCACCAATTCATCCACTGTTTTCGTTCTTTTTAAATCAAACCACCGATAATTTTCAAAAGCCAACTCAATTCTTCTCTCTTTTAGAACAGCGCTCCGAAAGGAAACTTTATCCAATCCACTCAATTCTGATAGACCTGCCCGCAGACGAATGGCATTCAAGTGTCCATAAGCCTCGGTTGTTGGTCCGGATTGCTCATTGATCGCCTCGGCAAGCATTAATAAAACATCCGCATATCGAATTACCGGCCAGTTATTATTAGCCGCACCGCGGATCGTATGCGGGTGGTTGTATTTATTAATAAAAGGAACAGGAACGTAAACGCCTTTCAGGTTGGTATATCCTTCTTTCAATGAAACATCTTTTCTTACATCACCGGGCTCATAAGCCGCAATGATATCTTTTGATGGGATATTCCAACCTCCTCCGTTTTGACCCGGAAAGGCAATCACCGCACCGGAAGATTCCAGGGGAGCAAAAGTATAGATAAAGTTGCCCTGTTCTCCCAGCAAGTTGTCACCCTGAAACTGAATATCAAAAATAGATTCAGCATGGTTTTTTTTCGCCGGGTCAAAAACGTCTTTGTAACTGGGTAATAACGTATAGCCTAAGGGTAATACCTTTTGCAAGGTGGTGACCGCTTCAGCGTATTCCTTTCTGGTGAGATGAACTTTTCCCAATAACGAAAGGGCAGCTCCTTTGGTGACTCTTCCTTTATTCGCTGTATTATAATTATCCGGCAGCGCCGAGATGGCAAAGTTCAGATCACTTTTAATTAATTCGTAAACTTTTTCAACCGGTTCTCTTTGAAAAGCATACGCTTCCGACGGAACGCTTAATGGCTCCGTAATAATGATGACATCCCCGAAATATTGTACCAAATGAAAATAGTAGTAAGCGCGTACAAATTTGAGCTCACCTTCAAATTGTTTTTTTCTTTCATCACCAAATTTAGCGCCCGGAAGTTTGCCGAGTGTAGTATTTATATTAACCAAAGCCTGATAAATGCTGTTATACAAGCCGGTAATATTGGGTGTTGAGGCATTTATCTGCCAGAATTCCAACGCCTCAAGAGCCGGACCTTGCCCTCTGTTTCCCACATTAAAATCAAGTGTTGTGTTATCGGTAATGAACTCATTATACTGCCACTGGTTATTGATCAGTGGCTGTAGTTGTCCGTAGACACCATTCACAGCCTGCTCAATTTGAACTTCAGTTTGGTAATACGTTGAGGCAACAAGGACAGTTGGATCTGTTTTGTCAAGAAAATCATCACTACATGAATTCAGTAACAGACAAAACGATAGGGCTGATATATTTAGAAATTTTTTAGTCATAAGAAGAAGTTTTTAGTAATTTAAAATCTGATACTGGCGCCAACCGTAAAAGTCCGCGGAACAGGATAAGCCTCATCATCCACTCCGAGATTTACGCCTCCTCTGCGGTTAATTTCAGGATTACTTCCCGGAAAATCAGTGATCAAAAATAAATTTTCCGCACTGACATACAACCTGGCATTGCTTAACACCGATGTTTTAGGGAGGGTATATCCAAAACTCACATTCTTAACCCAGACATGGCTGGCATCATACACATACCTTGAATTGGATTCACGTTGCCACTTCCATGTACTGGAGGTTGCGCCCCTTCCATCGCCTGGGTTTTCGGCAGATCGCCAACGATTTACCCCCGATTGTAAAATATTAAATACCCCGTCCATGTTCATGGTGGTGGCCTCAATGTTTCTAAACACGTCATAATTCTGGGCACCTGTAAACAAAACACTAACGTCAAATTTTTTGTAATCCGCACCGAGCGTTAAACCCCATATAAAATCGGGATGAGGATTGCCAATTTCAATCATATCCTGCTGATCATACGAAATGACCCCATCACCATTTGCATCAAAATATTTGTAAGTGCCTGGTATGGCACCATCCTGTGTGGGTGATGCAGCAATTTCCGCATCGGTATTGAAGATGCCGATCATTTTAAAACCGTGGAGCATACCAATAGGCCTTCCGACTTTCGAAACATTGTAGGTACTATAAAATCCTCCGTTATAAATTGCGTCGTTTTCTCCACGGATCGCCAATACTTTATTGCGGTTAAAAGAAATATTAAAGTTGCTCCGGAAATTAATCTGATTGATGCTTGTTCTATAATCAAGTGCCAATTCTATACCCTTGTTCTCTACCTTCCCGATGTTTGAAATGGTTTGCGTAAAGCCTGCAATCACAGGAATATCAATCGATAACAACATATTATCCGTGATCCGTTCATAATATTCTGTTGTAAAAATCAATTTGTTATTAAACAAGGACAGATCCAACCCTATATCTAGCTGTTTTGATTGCTCCCAACCGAGATCAGCATTAGCAAACCTGGCTAACACCTGGCCATTCGCAATATTGTTGCCGATAATGTAGTTTTCAGCCCGCATGTTCGACAGACTGGTATAATTTCCAATATTGTTATTACCGGTTACGCCATAACTTGCCCTGAGTTTTAAATCAGTAAGCCAGGAATATTTAGGAATAAATAATTCCTCTGATATTCTCCATCCCACAGAGGCAGCCGGGAAATTCCCCCATTTGTTGTTTTTCCCAAACCTTGAACTTCCTTCCCTTCTATAAGAGGCAGAAAACAAGTATTTATCTTTAAAAGAGTAGTTCACCCTGCCAAAGTAGGCCAGTAAACTCCAGCTCGCTTCTGAAGATCCTGCATCCTTCCTGATAGCCGAACTTATAAATCTTACAATGTCATTGGGATATTGATTTCCGGTAGCGGTCAGTGATTTGGCCGTTTCTTCCTGAGCGGAATAACCGAGCATGGCATCAAATGAATGGTCGGCGATTTTTTTATCAAACGTCAGAATCTGATCCGCTGCAATATTAATAGACTCGAACGATCGCTGGAACTGAGTGGCTTCACGGGGAGGCGGATTGTTAAAGCCACCACCTGCTAAAGTAGAGGGTCTGAATTCATTCTGAGCTGAATTAATAAGGGTTGCATTTACGGAGGTTCTGAATTTAAAATTCTTTAAAAAAGAAAACGTCAAATATCCATTGGTTAATACGTTGTTGGTATTAAGGGTCCGGTCCATTTCATATAGTTCCTGAACAGGATTTACCGCCCCGAAAACTCCTCCGGTTCCGCCAATATAATTTAAAAATGTCCCGTCAGCATTGTACACTGGATACCTAGGATCAGTCCATAAAGCCCGGCCAATAAGCGCATCACGGCCATCGGTACTGGCATACTTTTCACGGGAATGAGAAGCTACAACATTCCATCCCATTGAAATAAAATTATTTACTTTTCCCTCTACGTTTGCCCTGATATTAAAACGTTCAAATCCGGTTTTAATAACGGATCCTTCTTCATTCAGATACCCCAAAGAAACCAGCGTCCGAATATCTCCTTTTCCTGCGGCAAGGGAGACATTATAATTTTGGAACTTGGCATTTTGATTCATAATCTCTTCAAACCAGTCCGTGGAATACTGGGTTTGCTCAGGATACCTAAACTCCAAAGGAACCTCATCTATTGAAGGTTCCCGCTTTTCAAAATACCGGATCTTATCTATAAAACTATCCTGTTTAAATTGAGCAAATTCAACACCATTCATCATTTTTGTCCTTCTGGAATCCGGAATATTCAGGACACCGTAATTAGCGTCGAACGTTAAATTCAGCTGACCCTCTTTGGCTGATTTGGTTGTTATCAGAATAACTCCGTTTGAGCCTCTGGCGCCATAAATTGCCGTAGATGCCGCATCTTTTAATACGGAAATACTTTCTATATCGGAGGGATTAAGACTTTGACCAAGAGATGTTCCGATCGGGAAACCATCAACCACATAAAGGGGTTGACTTCCTGCACCCAGGGATCCGATTCCACGAATCGTTACTTCCATTTCTTTTCCTGGTGTACCGGCAGTCTGCCTGACCTGCACCCCTGCTGCTTGTCCTAATAATAACCGCGTAACGTTTGTGGCAGGAACATCACCAATATTTTCCATATTAATAACCGATACTGCCGAGGTTATATCTGCTTTCCTTTGCGATCCATATCCTACAATTACTACTTCAGAAAGAGATTGAATATCCGTTACCATACCCACATCAATTACTGACCTCCCGGAAACAGGGACCTCTTGTGAGGCATACCCAATGGAAGAAAACACTACAATGGCATTGTCATCCACGGAAATATTATAATTGCCATCAACATCCGTAACCGTTCCTGTTGAGGTGTTTTTTACAAGAATATTTACACCAGGGATAGGCGTGCCCTCATCAGCAGCGGTAACTTTTCCTGAAATGGTTTTACTTTGAGCATAGGTGGAATGAATACTCAGGGATACAATGAACAAAAGCAATAGCCGCTTGAAGATTAGGTAGTTGTGCTTCATAGAGTTGATAAGTTAGTTTAGGTACTGCGTCAATGAAATGATTCTTAAGACTTCATTGAATATAAATATATGGGTGATTAAAAAACCCAGCATCCTGTACTATACCGTTCGCACAAACGATATAGTTTGGCATGGAAATAAAAAGACCAGCGAATAAAATCATTCACTGGTCTTTTTTAAATCACGGTTTTATAGTAACCGGCTAAAAAAGCTAAAAATGAGGACTTAAAGCAGCTTCATCGGCCGGAAGAGCATAAACCAGATCCAAGTTGGTAAAAGCATTGCTGCGGGGAACTGCCCCTGCTGGATAATAATAGTTTAATGGATTTGATTTGATTCTGTTTCCATAGGCAGTGATAACTTCTACGGCTTTACCTGTTCTCACCAGATCAAACCAGCGTTTATTTTCAAAAGCTAATTCCACTCTTCTTTCCTGATGAATGGCTATGCGCATGTCACCCGCAGCATTGGCCAGGCCCGCGCGGGTTCGCACCTGATTTAAATACATAGAACCATCTTTCCCTTGTTCGTTCAAAGCTTCGGCCAGAAGTAATAGCACTTCCGAATAGCGATAGATCGGCCAATTGGTACCGTGAACACCATGCAGGGCATGAGGTTTTGCAAATTTTTTAATGTAAGGATAGACTTTATTACTTCTTAAACTGCCGCTTAAAGTTATATAAGCAATGGAAGCATCTTTTCTTTTATCACCCCCTTCGTAGGCTGCAATAATATCCGGTGTGGGCGTATTATTTCCTTCGCCGGTGAGAGGCTGCGGGTTTGAGGTGCCGGTTATGGTTTTTAATTCGTCCGGACTCATCGGGCGAGGCAAAAAGTTATAGATAAAACTTCCATGAAGCCCTTCCGATCCTTCCAGAAACTGAACTTCAAAAACGGATTCCTTATTGTTCTTATTTGCGGTTGAGGTTGAAAAGGCCTCTGCATATTCGGGCATCAGCTGATACTCATTGCTGTTAACAACCTCGAGCAAAAGGTTTTCGGCTTCAAGCCATTTTTTTTGTACGATATATGCATTCGCTAACAATGTTTTAGCAGCACCCGAAGTAGCCCGTCCCGGTTCCTGAACAGATTTTAATGGCAACAATGCTCCAGCCTCGGTCGCGTCTTTAATAATCTGTGTATAAATTTCATCTATGGAAGCTAATGGCAAAGCCGCTCCTTGCCGATCGCTTACCGGTGTCAAATGCAAAGGAACTTTTCCAAAATATTGTACCAATTCAAAATACGCGTAGGCTCTTAAAAAAAGTGCTTGCCCTTTTAAGTTACTTTTTGATGCCTCAGGAAAATCAACTTTATCAATTGATGACAAAACCTGGTTAGTCCGTGCAATGATTTGATAATCCAGCCGATACTGATTCAGCACATGTACGTTTGAGGTGACACCATTGGCGGTCGGAACTGCAAAATCAGCGATATCTTCTTGCTGTTCGGTAGCCCCGAACAGGATATTCCTTGAGTAATAAGTATTGTCTGAATGCATCTCTCCCAACAGATAACCTCTATCGTTGACAATACCTCGTAGCGGCACATATGCCGCATTTACCCCTTGTTTAAAATCGGCCTCTTTCGTAAAAAAGGTAACCGAACTCAATGCAGTTTCCGGGATGATGGTCAAAAATTCATCCTGGCAGCTTATAAACACAAAGGTCAAAAGCCATATAAATAAGATTTTCTTTTTCATTATGATAAAATAAAGAAGTTATGATTTATTTGAACATCGTATTGTTAAAAATTCAGATTTACACCAATGGTGTACGTCCTTGGAACGGGATAATTGGAAAGATCTATTCCCTGACTCAAATTACCTCCATCTCCGAGTCCATTTCCTTGTGCACTAGTCTCCGGGTTAGGTCCACCCCAATATTTTGTGAACACGAAGGCTTGCTGTATAGCGGCATAGATTCGGGCTGACCGGAAAATTTTATTAGCATCATTTATACTATATCCGAGCGTAATATTTTTAATGGTGAAAAAAGAAGCATCGGCTATGAAGCGACTGTTCATCCAGTCTCTTTCGATACCCGTTACATTTCCTCCCCCTACCGTTGTACCATAAAATCCCTTTCCTGGATTCTCTTCTGACCGGAAGCGATATTGCACTTCTTTCACTAAATTAAAAACGCCATCCAGGTTCGCCGTGCTGTATAAATGCCGCACCAGAAGTTGATTGCCATGCGATCCTGACGCTACTACAGTGAAATCAAAATTGCCGTAATACATCGTGTTGGTGATCCCATAGGTGAATTTTGGGAAAGGGTTACCAATGATAACGCGATCGTCCATATCCCCGCCGTTGGTGATTATTCCATCCCCATTCTGATCCGTCAATTTTATACTCCCTATGGTTGATCTACCGGGTACTTGCGCATTGTTAGCAAGGTCAGCCGCATTCAGGTACACCCCCTGAGCCACGTGACCATAGAACTGTCCGAATGGTTCGCCCACTTTTGTAATATGGAAAGTGCCGTAAACTCTGTTAATGCCATCGGCAAGTGCAACTACCTCATTCCGATTGAAGGAAATATTTGCATTGGTAGTCCACCGAAATTTTCCTGTTGTGTTGAGCGTAGTCAGAGAAAATTCGTGTCCCCAAAACTTAATCTCACCAATGTTGTCATTATAATTGCCGAATCCCGATTCTTGCGCTACCTGTACGCTGTACAGTAAATTGGTTGTATTCTTTACATAATAATCATAAATGAATTGAACCCTGTCGTTGAATAACCCCAGATCCATGCCAATATCAAATTGCTTGGTGGTTTCCCATCCTAAATTGGGATTTGCCAATGAAGTTATCACCGCACCGGGGGCTACGGCATTGCCAAAAACCGCATTTACGGTATTATTTATAAGCGCATATTGGGTGTAATTACCAATGTTGTTGTTTCCGGTTAAACCGTAGCTGGCCCTGATTTTTGCAAAAGATATTTTCGGAATACTAGTAAGGAAACTTTCATCTGAAACCACCCAACCAACGGATGCAGACGGGAAAGTACCCCAGCGATTTTGAGATCCGAAGCGGGAAGAACCGTCACTGCGAACCGCGGCAGTTAACAAATATTTTCCTTTGTAATTATAGGTAAGTCTCGATAAAAATGACGTGAGGCTCCATTCCTCCACGCCACTATTTGTGGCCCCCCGATTGATGTTGATAGCACCCTGAATCGTAGGTAGCCTGTCATCGGCATAAGTATCCGCCTGAATCCTGGTTCTGTCCCTGCGAAAGCGCTGACTGGTGAACCCGCCCAAAAGCTCAAAATTATGATCCTTGATACTCCTGGAATAAGTCGCCAGGTTTTCGTTTAACCACGAAAAATCTTCGACATTTTCTCTGATTGAAACCGCTGTTGTAGGAAGCGGTACATTGATACTGCTGGTGGCCGTAGAGGGATTAAAAAAGAAAAATTTTGAATTTAGCACTTCAGCATTGAAAGTAGATTTCAATACCAAACCTTTAATAGGTCTGTACTCAATGAAAGCATTCGACAGGAGGTTTACTGATTTGGTTTCGTTGATCAATTCTTCCGCTGCCCTTACCCAGTTCGCGTAGGCAAAGATATTGCCTGTGTTGCCGGGGAATCTGTTAAACGAAGTTAATTGACCATTTTCTTCATAAATAGGCATAATGGGCCAGGTGTGCAGTGCGTTAAAAAGAATTCCCGTTCCCCTGTCCCCGTCGGTCCGTGGCGTATTGTCGTAGACATAAGAGGGAGCAATGTTGAACCCGATTTTAACTTTTTCTGAAACCTCATAATTGGTATTCATACGGAGCGAATATCTTTTGTATTCGTTATTCAACACTACTCCTTGCTGATTAAATACACCGGCAACGATGGCCGTATTCACCTTTTCTTTATTCGATGTGATGGTCAGATTGTAGCTCTGAACTGGAGCTCTTCTCAACAAAGCACCATACCAGTCATTGTTTTTACCTTCATAAGACGAAGGATCCAGAAACACATCGGGAACAACCTGGCCGGCATCTTCGTAGTAGTCTTTTTTGAACTGCACAAATTCCACGGCATCCATCATTTCAATCCTGCCTTTCACCGGCACTTGTTGTATTCCTGTAAAGGCGTTAAAACTGACATTGGTCTGTCCTGTCTTTCCTTTTTTGGTGGTAATCAACACCACCCCGTTAGCTGCACGGGATCCATACAAAGAGGTAGAAGCCGCATCCTTTAGCACGGTGATGTCTTCTATCTCGTCCGGGTTAATCGAACCAATATTGCCTGTAATGGGAAATCCGTCAATCACATAGAGCGGATCACTACCTCCTGAGACAGACAACTGTCCACGGATC
>JBDSIM010000145.1:0-36861 GCA_039917935.1 Cyclobacteriaceae bacterium
GAATCACCTCAATTGTCTGAACCTGGATTTAGCTGATGCACGATTATCATTACTCAAAAGCGGGCTGCAAACAGCAAATCGATGTTTTTATATTTTAGCCCGAATTTGCGGGCTACATTTTCGTTTGTCAATCCCCCTTTATACGTGTAAACACCTTTCATAAACCACTTGTGCGAAAAGATCATCTCCTCGATACCGCCTTCTTCGGCTGCCCTTAATATCGTTGGTGTAAAAATATTACTCAGGGCTGTCGTAGCCGTATGCGCCACTCTGGAAGCTACATTGGGTACGCAATAATGAATAACGCCGTGTTTCCTGAACACCGGTTTACTCAGCGTTGTTATCTCGGAAGTTTCTATACACCCACCCTGGTCAATGCTAAGGTCAATAATGAGGGAATCCGTTTTCATACGGGTTACCATTTCCTCGGTAATTACGTGACGCGCCCTTCCTTTTTCCGCGCGCAAGGCTCCAATCACCACATCCGCAGATTTCAGTGTTTCACTTAAGGTCAGCGTATCAATGGTCGACGTATATATCTGCTGGCTGAGCATGTTTTTAATCCGTCGGAGTTTATAGAGGTGGTTATCAAAAACCTGAACTTCAGCGCCAAGACCCAGGGCAGCCCGCGCAGCATACTCCGCCACGGTTCCCGCGCCAATAATGACAACTTTCGTTGGCGGAACACCAGTGATTCCACCGAGAATAACACCCTTTCCATTGTTGGCAGAACTTAAATTTTCTGCTGCGATCAGCAGCACGGTGGTGCCCGCTATTTCACTCATCGCGCGAATAATAGGCATACCCCCGACCTTATCTTCAATAAACTCATAAGCCAGCGCCGTAACTTTTTTCTTTAGCAGTGACTGAAGGTTTTCGGTTTTCAGATGGCCGATTTGCAGGGCGGAAATCAGGGCCTGATTCGGATGCATCATTTCAATTTCCTCCAGCGTGGGAGGCTCGATTTTAAGGATCACGTCTGCCTTGTATACCTCCTGAGGTGAATAAACAATTTTGGCCCCAGCCTCGCTGTATTGCTTATCGGTAAACTTCGATCCAATGCCAGCTTTTGCCTCGACCCAGACCTCATGTCCATTGTTAATCAACAGGCCCACTGCATCCGGCGTTAAGCTTATGCGGTTCTCCTGTAAGGAAATTTCTTTGGGAAGTCCAATAAAAAAGGCGTGTTTACCCTTTTTTACTTTCATCAGTTTTTCTTCGGGATAAAGGCTCGTTTTTGTGGCGAGGGCTTCAAATCCGCTTTTTTTCTTTTCCGTCATGAACAGAAAGGGATATGGTTCTTAGGTTTTGGTTTTCTACGGTAATGGATATTTCAGCGCGTTCCAAAGGAATCAACGACGGAATTTTTTCCGGCCATTCGATCAAACATAAATCACCTGAATAAAAATACTCCTCACTTCCGATATCGTAAGCTTCTGCTTCTTCCTTGATCCGATAAAAGTCAAAATGGTAAATTTTTTTATTGCTATCCGTTTCGTATTCATTGATAATAGAAAATGTAGGGCTGCTCATGGCGTCTTTCACACCCAATTCAACACACAGACTTTTTATGAACGTTGTTTTACCTGATCCCATTTCCCCAAAAAAAAGCCACACGGCACAATGGTCAGCCTTCTGTAAAAATTCTCTTGCCACAACGTTCAGCTCAGTATTCGTTACCCCGTGAAAGACTGTATGGCTACCCTCAGACCACATTTTTCGAATTTAAGAAAATTAAAGGAATGATCATCTCTTCCATGCTCACGCCCCCATGCTGAAAGGTGTCTTTGTAAAGATTAACGTAAAAATTGTAGTTATTCGGGTAGGCAAAGAACTGGTCTTCGATGGCAAAAACATAGCTGGTAGAAACATTCATTTTAGGGAGAAACAACCGTTCCGGTTTGGCAACCTGCATTACCTTAGCCCCTTCGTACCCCAGGTTCTTGCCTTGTTTGTAGCGTAAATTGGTGTTAACAGTACGGTCGCCAATAATCTTAAAAGGCCGCTTTACGCGGATAGTTCCGTGGTCGGTAGTCAGGATTACCTTGACATTTTTCTCCGATATTTTTCGGATTATATCGATCAAAGGCGAATGCAGGAACCATGATTTTGTCAGAGAACGGTAAGCCGACTCATCGGGAGCCAGTTCACGCACCATCGCCATATCAGTTCGGGCATGTGACAGCATATCCACAAAATTATAGACAATCACATTCAATTCGTTATTGAAAAGATTATTGACAGAATCAGCGAGGCTGCGACCCTCTTCCAGATTTTTGATTTTGTGATACGACATTTTCCCCGGGATGTTATTCCGGCGCAACTGTTTCGCTAGAAATTCATCCTCAAAGTTATTCTTACCTTCTTCTTCGTCTTCGCCAACCCACAGGTCCGGATGGGATTTTGCCATCTCTGAGGGCATTTGTCCGGAGAAAATAGCATTGCGTGCATAAGCCGTAGTGGTGGGCAGTATAGAATAATAGTGCTCCTCTTTCTCGATGGTAAAATATTCACTGATCACAGGTTCAATCACTTTCCACTGGTCAAACCGGAGGTTATCGATCAATATCACGAAAACCGGTTTTCCCTGATTTACTTCCGGAAGTACTTTCCGTTTCATCAGTTGATGGGACATCAACGGCTTATCCGCTTTGGGATCATTGAGCCAGCTTTCATAATTGCGCATGATGAATTTCGCGAAATTGGCATTGGCTTCTGTCTTTTGCATATCCAAAACCTCCGCCATGTCCTGGTTGTCGTCCATCTGCACTTCCCAGAAAACTAATTTTTTATAGATATCAGCCCACTGCTCATGGTTCATCACATCCTGGAATGCCATGCTGATTTTTCTGAATTCCTGCTGATAATTAAGACTGGTTTTTTCTGTCACGAGTCTTTTGTTGTCCAGGATTTTTTTAACCGCCAGCAGGATCTGGCTGGGGTTTAATGGCTTGATGAGATAGTCGGCTATTTTGGAACCAATAGCCTCCTCCATGATTTGTTCCTCTTCATTTTTGGTGATCATCACGACGGGCAGATTGGGCTTGTTGTTTTTGATCTGTGTGAGAGCCTCCAACCCTGACATACCAGGCATATGCTCATCCAGAAAAACGACGTCAAAATTCTTATCGTCACACATTTCCACTGCATCTGCACCATTGTTGACCGGCGTAATGTCATACCCGCGCTGCTCGAGAAATATGATATGGGGTTTAAGAAGGTCTATTTCATCATCGGCCCATAGTATATTGTATCGTTGCATAATCTATTTTTGTGAAAGTTACTCAAATAAAGACGTTGAAACCGACATTTTGTTCGGTCATTCAAAGTGTAATTTGTTGATTCATAAGGTTTAAAATATTGGGGAGATGGCGAAGAATAGCCATATCTCATTAATTTTGCCCGAACCATCTTTCTCTTGAACAAAAAGAAAATCATTAATGATCCGCTGTACGGATTTATTCATATCAAAAGCGAATTGATATATGACATTATTTCTCATCCGTTTTTCCAGAGACTACGCTATATCAAGCAATTAGGGCTCACTGATTTTGTTTACCCCGGCGCAGTTCACACCAGATTCCAGCATGCCCTGGGGGCTTTGCATCTAATGGGGCGTGTGCTGGATAATCTGCGGTTCAAAGGCGTTGAAATCTCCAGAGAGGAGTATGAAGCGGCCCAATTAGCCGTGCTATTGCACGATATTGGCCACGGTCCGTTTTCCCATGCCCTGGAACATTCCTTGTTACAGGGCGTGAAGCATGAAAGCATGTCTTATCTTTTCATGTCGGAACTGAATACTGAATTCAATCATGAACTCGATCTCACCCTCAGAATTTTCCGCAACAGTTATAAAAGGAAATTCTTTTTTCAGCTGATTTCCAGTCAACTGGACATTGACCGGCTGGATTATCTGAACCGCGATTGCTTTTTTTCAGGGGTACAGGAAGGCACCATTGGCGTTGACCGGATCATCCTCATGTTACACGTACATGAGGACCAACTCGTGGTCGAAGAAAAGGGAATCTATAGTATTGAAAATTTTTTGAATGCCCGAAGATTTATGTATTGGCAGGTGTACCTTCACAAGACCACAGTATGCGCTGAGCGAATGCTCGTAAATCTTATCAGTCGTGCGCAAACGCTCATCCGCGCGGGCGAAAGTGTCCCGGCCAGTGAAGCGCTGGAACTGTTTTTAAAAAATTCGTTTACCATCGAAAATTTAAAACACAATCAAAACGCACTACACACTTTTGGTCGATTGGACGATCATGATATCTGGGGCGCGATTAAACTTTGGCGAAATAATAATGACAGAATTCTTTCACTTTTATCCGAAATGATCATTGACCGGAAACTGTTCCAGATTATTTTAAGTCACGAACACATCCAGAAGAATGTAATTGACAAAATCCGGAGTGCTATCGCTGAAAAATATCAGACCTTGCGCTCAGAATCGTCTTATCTTTACTCTTTTGGTTCTGTAACGAATGAAGCGTATACCGAGGGTGAAAAAATTAACATTTTGACCCGGTCAGGCGCGTTGCTGGATATCGCGCAAGCGTCTGAATTGCCCAATATTAAAGCGATCAGTAAAATCGTTAAAAAAAACTATCTCTGCTGGCCTAAAAATGTATCTTTGGAAGGTTAGTCAATGGTCGTTCGTCAATAATCAATGGTTATTCCGTTGTCATTGAAGTCTCCGGGGATTTCTTTAAGGGAGTTCGGAAAAACGAAGTTTGTAAATGAATACACTTTCAATAGATTATCCACACCAATGCCTAATGCCTAATGTAATGCCTAATGACCAATGACTACTGACTGACTCTGAATGACAAACACCATGGAATTTACCATTAATCAAGTAGCCGGAATGTTGGGTGGTGAAGTGAGGGGCAACGGCAGTGAAATCATTAATATGCTGGCGAAAATTCAGGATGCGAAAAAAGGCCAGATCACATTCCTGTCGAATCCAAAATACGAACAGTACATTTATACCACGCAGGCATCAGCCGTGATCGTTAATAAAGATTTCGTACCGAAAAAACATATAACATCAAGCCTTATCCTCGTTGAAGATGCGTATATAAGTTTTACATCACTGCTGGAAGAGTATCATAAACTTATCAGCTTTCAGAAATCGGGAATTGAACAACCCTGCTTTGTAGGAGAAAACTTTTCTTCAGGCATAAATATTTATCGCGGTGCCTTTTCCTATATAGGCAACAATGTAAAGATCGGAGACAACGTAAAGATTTATCCCCATGTGTACGTCGGCGATGATGTCATCATTGGAAACAATACCATTCTTCATCCAAACGTAAAATTATATTCCGGAACAAAAATCGGTAACCAGTGCGTCATACATTCCGGCACCGTGATTGGCAGCGATGGCTTTGGTTTTGCCCCTCAGGATGATGGAACCTACAAAGCGATCCCCCAGTTAGGGAATGTGATCATCGAAGACAACGTGGCCATTGGTGCCAATACGGTGATAGACTGCGCAACATTGTCGGGAGACTCAACGATCATTCGAAAAGGTGTAAAACTGGATAATCTGATTCAGGTCGCCCACAATGTTGAAATCGGCAGTAATACCGTGATAGCCGCACAAAGTGGAGTCTCCGGTTCTACCAAAGTAGGTGAAAACTGTTTGCTGGCAGGTCAGGTGGGCATCGCCGGCCACATTGTAATTGCCAACAAGACCGGTATTGGAGCACAGGCAGGGATTTTGAAATCAATCACAAAAGAAGGCCAGCAGATCATCGGCTCGCCGGCTTTTGATGTCAAAGAATATTACAAGGCTTATGCAGTGTATAAACAGCTTCCAGATTTAAATTACCGATTAAGGGAGTTAGAAGGTAAAGTGCGCCAGCTACAGGGTAAAGCCGAATCTGCCATGACCGGCCAATAATTACCCCATCCCGCATCAATCGATTGCATAATCAAGCTGATCAATATTGGATTATCCCAATAATTGGGCTTAAATTTGCCGACTTTCGATAAATATGCTCAATATTAAACAGCAAACTATTCAAAAATCGGTAACCATTTCGGGTGTTGGTCTTCATACAGGCGTTCAAACCAATATGACTTTCCTTCCAGCCAAACCGAATCATGGAATCAAATTTCAAAGAGTTGATTTAGCTGGCTCGCCAATCATTAATGCGGACTGTGAGAATGTTGTGGATGTTTCGCGAGGTACTACTATTGAGCAATCAGGTGCGAAAATCAGCACCATTGAACACACACTTGCCGCGTTGGTTGGATTAGAGATTGATAATGTGATGATCCAGCTCGACGGACCTGAGTGCCCCATCATGGACGGCAGCTCTATTCAGTTTGTTGAAACCCTTAAGGAAGCCGGCACCGAAGAACAAAATGCACTGAGAGATTTTTTTGAAGTTCAGGAGCCTTTGTTTTATCGTGAAGCGGCACGCAACGTTGAGATTGCGGCCTTACCACTCGATGATTACCGCGTAACAGTAATGATCGATTACAACTCTCCTGTTCTGGGGAGTCAGCATGCTTCCATCACTGATATCAGACAGTTTGAAAAGGAAATTGCCTCATGCCGTACTTTTTGTTTCCTCCACGAACTGGAAATGTTGTATAAAAATAATCTTATCCGGGGTGGGGATCTGAACAATGCCATCGTAATTGTAGATCGTGTAGTGAAGGATGATGAACTGGATAATATCGCCAAAATGCTCGGCAAGCCTAAGGTAGCCGTTAAGCAGGAGGGTATACTGAATAATATTGAACTAAGGTATAAGAATGAGCCCGCCCGGCACAAACTGCTTGATATCGTTGGGGATCTTGCGCTGGCTGGCAGGCCTTTAAAAGCTCAGGTCCTTGCTGCCCGTCCCGGCCATGCTGCTAACGTAGCCTTTGCCAAAAAACTGAAGAAAGCCATGCATGAGGCGGATAAACAGGGCAGGCCAAAATACAATCCATCCCTGCCGCCAGTAATGGATATCAACAAGATCACCTCTATCCTTCCGCACCGTTATCCTTTTCTCTTAATAGATAAAATAATTTATCTCGACAATGAAAGTGTAGCGGGTGTAAAGAATGTAACAGCAAATGAATTTTTCTTTCAGGGTCACTTTCCAGGCAATCCCGTTTTTCCAGGAGTACTGCAGATAGAAGCAATGGCACAGATTGGCGGAATTCTTGTGCTCAATACAGTGCCGGATCCGGAAAATTACTGGACTTATTTTTTAGGGATAGAAAGCATTAAATTCAGGAAAATGGTACTGCCTGGTGATACATTGGTTATTCAGTGCGATCTGGTTGCGCCAATAAAACGCGGTATAGCAAAGATGTATGGTCGCGCATTTGTAGGGAATTCACTTGTATGTGAAGGTACCATGACTGCCAGTATCGTTCGAAAAAATTCATGAGCCGATTTCCACTAGCAAACGTCCATCCAGAAGCAAAGATTGGTAACAACGTTATCATTGAACCTTTTGTAACTGTTCAAAAAGACGTGGTCATCGATGACGGCAGCTGGATAGGCCCTAACGTCGTTTTATGGGATGGCACCCGCCTCGGAAAAAATGTAAAAATTTACCCCGGCGCTTCTGTTTCTTCCGTTCCGCAGGATTTGAAATTTGCAGGCGAAAAAACCGAAACCCATATTGGTGATAATACCGTTATTCGGGAATTTGTAACCATCAGCCGGGGAACAACGGATAAATTTAAAACTGCCATTGGCAAAAATTGTTTGCTGATGGCCTATGTTCACGTCGCCCATGATTGCCTCATCGGTAACAATTGCATTCTTGTTAATGCCGTACAGGTAGCCGGCCATGTAACCATTGATGATTGGGCTATTATTGGTGGTGCAAGTGCACTGCATCAATTCGTTAAAGTGGGCGCTCACGTCATGGTTTCGGGAGGTTCTTTGGTTAGAAAAGATATTCCTCCTTATACAAAGGCTGCCCGCGAACCGCTCACCTATGCGGGCATTAATAGTATCGGTTTGCGCCGACGGGGGTTCTCTTCGGAAAAAATAAACGAGATCCAGGAAATCTACCGCTATATTTTTCTAAAGGGGATCAACAATTCCAAAGCGCTTGAAGTGGTCGAACAGGAAATTGCCGGCAGCACTGAGCGCGATTATATTGTTGATTTTATCCGGACTTCCGAACGTGGTATCATGAAGGGATATGGCAGCAACGATTGATGTAGCCCTGACCAAGGGTCGAAAATTAAGCTCTCGACTTCTGTGAATTCACCTGTTACCTCACCGGAAACAGCCAGTAACGGACTAACGATTACCATCGATAAGTTAAGCAAACGTTTTAATCGCGAATGGATTTTTCGCGATTTCAGTTTTCAATTTATACCCGGCAAAACATACGCCATTACCGGACCCAACGGTTCCGGCAAATCTACCTTTCTTCAGGTTCTCTGGGGCCAGGTCCCACCAAGTTCAGGCTTGATTCGTTTTTCCAGCAATAGCGTTCCGATACCTTCCGAAGATTGTTTCAGATACCTTTCCATCGCTACCCCCTATATGGATCTCATTGAAGAATTCACGCTGGCCGAAATGATGGACTTTCATTTTAAATTGAAAAAAATCCGGCCCGGATTTAAGCCCAATGATGTATTGGAAAAAATGTACCTGAAAGAAGCCTATGAAAAACCGTTGATGAATTTTTCGTCCGGCATGAAACAAAGGGTCAAACTGGCTTTGGCCATCTATACCGATGCAGAAGTTTTTTTTCTTGACGAACCTGGTACAAATCTGGACAGCCGTGCTTTTGCCTGGTATCAACATGAGCTGAGCCTATTGCCACCTAAAGCCCTGGTTTTCATTGCTTCCAACGACGCCCGTGAATACCCTCCTTCTTGCACCATCGTTCACCTTCTGGATTACAAGCGATAATAGGAAAGGAAAATCAGGACGATGGCATAAGAATTTTGACACCGCTTTGAAAAAGGCCAGAAATGCCCGAATTCAACGTTTAGTAATTGAAAAGCCTCTAAGAACGATGAATTGAAAGGTTAAGACTTGAATTCGGAAAACTGGCGTTTTTTAGAGGAAAAATGCTTTTAGAAGCGCAGGGTTACTAAAAATGCAGTTTTAAGCATTAATCCTCATTACAATCACTTTTGATTTTTGTATTTTTACAGATATTCGTACCATAATACTTCACAATGAAAATTGCATCAAGAATTCTTTCCCTTTTGGTAATCGCTACACTCACCATTTTTTACACGGGGTGCAAAAAAGACGATAACAATAAGAAAACGGAAGAAGAGACACAATTGACCAAACTCAAGGGGGTGTGGACGCTGGAAAGCGCCAATGATGGCGGGGTTAGGACAGGTGATTTTCCCAGCCTGGTTTTGACCCTCGGGGGAACTTATGTAGAGGGCGGTACTTATGAGTACAGTTTCACCGGAACAAGGCCCAATCCCAGCCCCTGGCCGGTAAGTGGCACATGGAAGTTCGGAAGTCCAAAAACAAGTCAGATAATCCGTGATCCCAATACGTCCAGTGAAACACCGATGTCTTACACCGTCAATGCCACTAATCTTGAAATAAGTTTTTCAGTGCCCGATGGCAGCACCGGATGGACGGGCGGCACAAGCCGCACACGTTCCGTTTCAGGCGATTGGACCTTCGTATTCAGCAAATAAAAATCCTAAAAGTTCCTATAAAGAAGGCTTCGCACGAAGCCTTTTCATTTTATAATTCCCCAGTTTTTCTAGGAAATTCCCTGTTTTTTTCGTATATTATACTACAAGCCTGCTTACTGCCTTACTCCGCTACTTAAGCACCACAACAGTGATTCCATCTCCTCCCCTCTCCACATGCTCATCGTGAAAAGTGGTTACTTCCTTAAGCTTGCTTAACTGTTCGCGAATAACCTTCCGTAAAACACCCTCCCCCTTGCCGTGCAATATTTTAAGCTCCCCATGGCCCAGCAGCAGGGCTGTGTCTAAAAATTGCTCCAGTAAGGGAAGGACTTCTTCCACCCTCTTTCCCCTGACATCCAGGGTGCTGTTAAAGTGAGCCTGTTTTTCGTATAAGTTTATGCCCGAAGACCGGACACGGTTTTGAACTTCCTTTTCCGTGGCGGCCGTTATTTTTTCGAGCTTATTGATATGAATGATGGATTTAAATTCACCGAACTGAACCGATACAGTTTTTTCCTTTAAGGCGATAACCGTTCCGCTACCATCCTGACCGATGATTCTTACACGATCGCCCTCGCGAATGGGTTCATTGAGTTTTTCTATTTTTTCTACCTGCTCACGGCCCACACGGTGATGAAGCGCCTGCAGGTTTTGACGCACTTTTAATGTCTCCTTTTTTTCAGCTTTATTTTCTCTTATATGGCGAATCGTTTTCTCGATCTCTTTATTTGTTTCCTTTAAGAGTCCGGCAGCTTCTTCCTTGGCCTTGGTAATGATCTCTTTTTTTCTGGTTTCCAGATCGCTGGATAGGGCCTGATATTTTGTGAGCGATTGTTTTAATTCGGATTCCTGTTTTTCGAGGTGTTCAATTTTTTCACTGAGGTCCTGCCGTTCTTTTTCAAGGCTTCTCACCAGCGATTCAAAACCAGTAAGATCTTTCCCCACCAGGTTTTCCGCGAGTTGGAGGGTGTGTTCCGGGAGGCCGGTTTTCTTAGCGATTTCCAGGGCGAAAGAACTTCCGGGTTTACCAATGTCAAGGATGTAGAGGGGTAAAAGATTGGTGCTATCGAAACGCATGGCTGCATTGCGTATACCCTGCCGTTGTCCCGCAAATAATTTTAGATTATAATAGTGGGTTGTTGCCACTCCCCAAACACGTTTTGTCAACAGACCCTGAAGCACGGCCTCCGCAATAGCCCCCCCAAAATTCGGATCCGTCCCGGACCCCATTTCATCTAATAAAAGCAAGGATCTGTCGGAAGCTGAATCCAAAAACGCAGCCATATTCCTGAGGTGACTGCTATAAGTACTGAGATCATTTTCGATTGATTGCTGATCGCCGATATCCAGAAATATGTCATTAAAAATTCCCACCCTGGACCGGTCAGACAGGGGTATTAGCAATCCACATTGAACCATATACTGAAGCAAGCCAACCGTTTTCAGACAGACCGACTTTCCGCCGGCGTTGGGCCCGGAAACCAGCAAGAACCGGTCTTGTGTATCCAGTTCAATATTCAGAGGAACGATATCGCGTTTTCCCTTTAGGCTTAAGTACAGAAGCGGATGTTTCGCCTGGTACCAAACCAACTCCGGACCGTTTTGCAACAGGGGAAGATTAGCCTGTATTTCCAGGGCAAATCTGGCTTTGCATCGGATAAAATCTATTTGGGATAAAAAATGAAATGAATCCCGCAAGGCAGGCAATTGCGCCCGCATCACATCGGTAAGCGATTTCAGAACGGCGATGACTTCTCTCTTTTCAGCGTGCTCCAAATCACGGATTTCATTGTTTGCATCCAGCATCTCCGCCGGCTCCATAAATACCGTTTGCCCTGTCGCGGATTCATCCAAAATAAATCCCTTCATCTTCCGCTTATGTTCAGCCTGGATAGGTAAAACCATCCTTCCCTCCCGAACTGTGGGAAGCGCGCCTTCGGCAACCCATTTTTCGGCAACAGCATGGCGATAAAGCTGATCAGCCAACCGGCGAAGCCGGGTCTGTTCCTCCCGTAATTTTTTCCTGATTTTTCCCAACTCAGGCGTCGCGGAGTCGCGAACCATCGCCTTGTCATCAATCTTTTGATAAATGGATTCCGTTACCTTAGCGGTGATGACAACAGAAGCGGTGAGCGAATACAGTTCAGGGTAAATATGTTTTGATTTAAAGAGGAAGTTTTTGACATCCAGAATAGTCTCAAGTGCCTGGGCCAGTTTAACGAACTGATCGGCGTCGATATAATTTCCTTCGAGGGCAATCCTGTTTAACCAATCCTCCCCATCATAATAATGACGGGAGGGAAATGCTTCACTGGTTTCCAGGAGCAGGCGGAATTCAAGTGCTTGCTTCAATAATATTTTTATAACGGCCGGATCGGTATCAAAGGCCATACGGTCAACCCAACCTCCACCGGCAGTAGAGTAACAGTATGACTTCAGCTTAAGACGTATCTGATCGAAGCCCAGCCTCTGTTCTAAAGTATCAGGGTAAATCATTGCTGATCCGGACGGAAGGGGAATCGCTGTTCTCTAAGCTGAAGCGTATCAACCAACGCAGTGTAAATGAGCTCCATTTCCTTGGGTCGCTCCATATAATAATCAAACGACTTTCTAAAAACGGTATCTGTCATCGCAGCATTTTCAAATACCAGTTCCTGTATTACACCAAAAACCTTTCGGGCCGAATCCCTTGATATGGCTAAATGATTGATCTTTTCCTCAGCGATTAAAATCTCTTCCATGACTTTTACCATTTCCGGCCTGGTGAGGATGTCTTTCTCACGCGATTTATCGGCACAGCCAATGGCCGCGGCGAAAAATGCCAGAAATAAATAATTGCGCTTCATAAAATCGATTGAGCCTTTCACAGTTTTATCCTGCCTAATCTCCCATTAGAGTGCCAAAAATACTCATATTTATCCTATTTTCGGGCCTTGAAATCTGGATAAAGCCCTGATGGTTCTATTCAACAGGCAATGGATTGTAAAACAAAATGGCGGTAGTTTGAAAGAAATACTAAGAAAATTACGGCGATACGAAATCCAGATCCGCAAGGCTATCAACAGCCATATGCATGGGGATTTCCGCTCCATTTTTAAAGGTTCCGGACTTGAGTTTGACGATGTCAGGCCTTACCAGTACGGAGATGACATCCGTACCATTGACTGGAATGTTTCCGCAAAGGGTCACGGCACGTTCGTAAAAACGTTTCGGGAAGAGAAAGAGCAAACAGTTTTTTTTATCCTCGACGTCAGCGCTTCTGAAGATATTGGCAATGTGGGAAGGACAAAAGCGGATGTCGGCAAAGAAATATGCGGTGTTCTGGCCCTTTCCTCTGTAAAAGAATCCAGCCACGTAGGACTCATTTGTTTTTCAGACGTGAAAGAAAAATATTTTAAGCCCACCAAGGGCCATTCGCAGGCTTACCAAATTATTTCAGCACTCGCCTCCCTGAAACCCGTTTCCCTAAAAACCAATTTAACCAGGGCAATTTCGTTTGCTCTGAATATCATCAAACGACGGAGTGTAATCATTTTAATTTCTGATTTTATTGATGAGGGGTATTTTCCCAACCTTAAATCACTCGCCCGGCGTCATGATCTGGTGGTCATCCAGATCAGTGATAAAAGAGAAACACGGCTACCCAAACTCGGCATTATTCCCATTATCGATAAGGAATCCCGGCGAACCCTTTGGATCAATACCTCATTCGGAGATTTCCGCAATAAGGTGGTTAAAAAGTATGAAAGCAGAAAAAATGAACTGGAAGTTTTCAGCCGCAAACATCAGGTTAACTTTATTGCGCTCGATACGGATGAAGATTATGTGCCGAAGCTTCTTAAGCTCTTTAGAGTTAGAAATAAATCATTAAAGACATCATGAGTTTCACCTGGCTTTTCAGACACTGCCAGCGTTGCGTGGCAATATTTCTATTACTTTCTTATTTCGTCGGCACTTCAGCGCTTTCTCAGGATATTCAGGTGAACGGGGGTTTTTTATCCGATAGTTTGAAAATCGGTGAGCAAACGGCTTATTACCTTTCCGCCCGATACCCCAGCAATAACTCCATTCTTTTTCCGGATTCAACGCACTTATTTACACCTTTTGATTATGTCCGGAAAGAATATTTCCAGACTGAAACAACGGATGGCATAAGTGCCGACAGTGCCGTATACTATCTGACTTCTTTCGAAGTTGAACGAGTTCAGTATCTTGACCTTCCTGTTTACATCCTGCAGGGTCAGGATTGTACGCTACTTCGTACATCGGTAGACAGCGTCCTCATCACACAATTTGTGCAACACGTTCCTGATTCGCTGAGTGCCGATCAACTACCGCTAAGGATGAATACCGCTTACCAGAACGTTTTTCTCAACTTCAATGTGTGGGTAGTAGTCATCATTGGGCTTGTATTTATCAGCGTATTGATACTTACCTGGTTGATCTTCGGAAAAAGAATCAAACAATATTTTGTGGCAAAGCGGTTGACAAAAAATCATTCGGAATTTGCACGCACTTACAATTCGTTTTTAAAGACATTACAAATGACTTTTTCAACAGGTAATACCGAATCTGCCTTGTCTGTCTGGAAAAAATACATGGAAAAACTTGACGCCAGGCCGTATACTAAGTTAACGACCCGTGAAACCTTGAAACTGGTGAATGAACCTGCCCTGTCGGAACACCTTGGGCGCATAGATCAGGCTATTTACGGACACAATACGGTAGTCCTGGCTTCTTTGCAGCAATTGAAAGCCTTTGCTGATCAACAATATGCACGGAAATTGAAGGAGGTTAGACGTGGAAAATGAGTTTGTATCACCATGGTATTCCCTGGATTGGTTTACGCTTTCCAGTTTGCGGTCATTTTCCTGGGAAAACTCATTGTTTCTATGGGCCATAGTAGCCGTACCGTTAGTTTTTATCGTCCGATGGCTAACCCGCTATTATTATAGCCAGAAGTTGCCGGTAGCCGTATCCGCAAAAGATTTAAAGAATTCCGCCGCTAACCTCATCAGACTATTGCCTGAAATACTGCTTATGCTGGTGATGATACTCATTCTCACTGCCCTGGCCAGACCGCAGAAAACAAATGAAAAAGTGGAGCAGTGGACGGAAGGAATTGATATCATGATTGCCCTTGATATTTCGCAATCCATGCAGATTGAAGATTTCACACCTAACCGTCTGGAGGCTGCAAAAAAAGTGGCGCTCGATTTTATCGGAGGACGAATTCAGGACAGGATCGGCCTTGTCGTATTTTCAGGGGATGCCTTTTCTCTCGCACCCCTTACGACAGATTATGCCTTACTGAAATCGTATGTGAATGATATTAATTTCGAGATGATCGATAATCGCGGTACGGCCATTGGCAGTGCACTGGCCGTCGTCACCAACCGCATGCGTGAATCTGAAACAAAATCAAAGGTGTGTATTTTATTAAGTGACGGGGACAACACAGCCGGAAACATTGATCCGCTTACCGCTGCCGAGCTTGCCTCCGCATATGGAATTAAGATGTATACCATCGTGGTGGGTAAAGAAGGTTTGGTGCCTTATGGTAAGGACTTTTTTGGCAGGCCAAATATGATTGAAAATACCGTTGATGAATCTACCATGCGAAAAATTGCGGAAATTGGTGGCGGTAATTTCTTCAGGACAACTGACAATCAGGCCCTCGCTACGGTGTTCAAACAGATTGACCAATTCGAAAAAGCTGAGATCAAAGAAACCCGCTATAAGAACACGTCAGATTATTACTACGTTTACCTGCAATGGGCAGCCGCTTTCTTTCTGCTATGGTTACTGCTGAAATCAACGTTTATCAGTAACGTGCTTCAGGACTAGGGGGAGGGAGGGTATAGAGGTATAGAGGTATAGAAAAACAATTTCCTTATTTCCCTATACCCGCGGAAGATTTCCGGCATAGTAAATAAGGCGGGAGCCAAAGATCAGGAGAACCAAACCCAACAGGATATTCAGATTTCGGATAAATTTTTGGGTGAGTAACATGCGCAGCTTGTCAGCGGCCTTAGCTTTGAACACATCGGTAATAAAAACTGTGGTGACAATGGCCGTAAAAAACGGTATGGCTTTGCCCGGAGTGGAGTATCCTAATTTCGTAGTTGCAACACCCACGGTACCCAGCCAAAAAAGCAGTACCAATGGACTGAGTCCATTGATGAGAAAACCTTTACCGATGAGTTTCCATGGTTTCTTTACGGGCACTTTTTCTGGATCAAAACGGTACGACCTTTTGCTTTTCACAAACAAATAATACAGACCGAAGACGAGTAACACGATGCCACCGAAATAGGCGAGGTATTCTCTGAAATTACCACTGTCAAAAAGTTGATAAACGCCCAGATAGGTAAGGGTAATGTAAAACGCATCACTTAAGGAAATTCCCACAGCCACTAACACGCCACTTCCAAAACCCCGTTCAATACTGGTTTGCAAAAGCGTGAAGAATACCGGGCCAATCAGAAAGGCGAGAACAAGCCCCGAGATGATGCCCTTAAGAATGATTTCCATTCACTCTCGATTGTAAAAATGTGGTCCAGTCTTCAAGCTGAGCTTTTTTCATGACACGCGGAAATTTATTCTGTCCGCCAACTTTCCCTTTACTTTCCATCCATCCATAAAAGGCACTGACAGGCAATACGTCCACAAAAATTTCTTTCAGCGCCGCACTACGCTCAACAGCGTAATCATCGTTAAGGATTTTTAGCTGCTCGTCGATTTTTGATTTTAACACGGCAGGATCAACTGCATCATCGGTACCTACAAACCAATGGTGGGCGAAAAGAGATTGATAGGGTATGCCCGCAACGGTAAATTCCTGAATGGCAATGTTCAGATCATTAGCCACCAGTTCAATGGCTTTGTTCATATTATCCACAGACAAATGTTCACCGCACAAACTGAGGAAGTGCTTGGTTCGGCCCGTAATAACTATTTCTGACTCCTCAAGGGACGTGAACTTAATCACATCCCCGATAAGGTATCGCCACGCACCGGCACACGAAGATAGCAGCAAGGCATAGTCTTTTCCTTCTTCGACTTCATCGATCATTAACGTTTGTGCATCGACCTTAATTTCGCCATTTGAATCAAAGTTCTTCTCCTCAAATGGGACGAATTCATAGAATATGCCATTGTTCAGTACAAGGCGCATAGATCTTCTATTGGGGAAAGCCTGGAACGCGATAAATCCTTCAGAGGCCAGATAGGTTTCAATATAATGTATGGGCTTGGCTAAAAGTTTTTCAAAGCCTTTGCGATAAGGGTCGAAGGAAACGCCACCGTGAACATACACCATGAGGTTAGGCCATATCTCATGGATATGTTTTGCGTTGTGATGCTTGAGAATTTTCTCAATGAGTATTTGAATCCACGCCGGTACCCCTACCACGATACCGATATCCCATTCTTTTGCCTTTCTTGCAATTTCATCCAACTTGGCATCCCAATGACGGGTTTTAGCAATACGCTTTCCTGGTTTGTAGAAGTGTTGAAACCAGAAAGGCAAACGGGCGGCCTGAATCCCGGTTAAATCACCTTCAAAAAAACTACCCCTGCGGTTTAAATGGGTGCTTCCGCCCAGCATAAGAATTCCTGCCTCAAAGATCTCCGGCGGCAGGTCATATTTGGAAAGGGTGAGGATCTGACGCACACTTGTCTTTTGTATGGCCTTCGTCATATCTTTGGTAACCGGAATATATTTTGAGGATGCTTCGGATGTTCCGGAACTCAAAGCAAAATATTTTACCCTTCCAGGCCAACAAACATTCTTGGCACCTTTTTGCGCCAGCCTCCACCAGTCGTTGTAAATTTTATTATAGGTGTGAATGGGCACCTTGTTTTTAAATCGCTTATAAAATTCTTTATTACCTTTTCTGAAACCGTTCAGGATATCGGAGAAATTATAATACTTGCCAAACTCAGTGGCGTTGGCCGTTATCAGCAATTCCTTTAATTCCTTCTTTTGCAAATCAAAGGGAGCTGTGTATTCCTCCTCCAGCATCTCGCGGATGCGTATCCCTTTTTTAAGCAATGTTCCGAGGATCGCCATAGTTTTTTAACTTATGTCTTCAAAGTTTAAAAATAGGCATGAATTAGGGCCCGCCCAAATGATATAAATCGTTAGTATTACATCCCATGAAAGGTTGCAAAATGTTCAATAAATCATGAGTATTCAGGAGAACCTTTTGGGCCTGGCTAAAGAAATACCCCATGCGTGCACACTGATTGTCGTCAGTAAGACACAGCCGCTTGAAAAAATCCAGGAAGCCTATGACGCGGGGCACCGTGACTTCGGCGAGAATAAAGTGCAGGAAATGGCTCCGAAATACGAAGTCCTCCCAAAAGATATTTCGTGGCATCTGATCGGTCATCTTCAGACCAACAAAGTAAAATACATCGCTCCTTTTGTAAGCCTTATCCATTCCGTAGATAGCCCCAAACTTCTGGTGGAAATCAACAAGCAGGCAAGTAAAATTTCCCGAATAATTCCTTGTTTACTGCAGATCCATATTGCCGGGGAAGAAACTAAGTTCGGATTCTCAGAGCAGGAGGTGCTGGAATTGGTCCATTCCACTTCTTTGGAAGGGCTCCAGAATATTGCTATTAAGGGCCTTATGGGAATGGCCACTTTTACCGATAACAAAGACCAGGTTAGAAGGGAATTCAAAAGTTTAAGAATGCTTTTTGAAAAATTAAAAAATCAGGTCCTTCCGGGGTCCGTAAAGATGGAGGAACTTTCCATGGGCATGAGTGGCGATTTTACCATTGCCCTGGAAGAAGGCAGCACTATGATCAGGGTGGGAACCGCCATCTTCGGTCAACGCAAACATCCCTGAAACGATGGATCAAAAAAATGATTTCTAGCCAGCTTATGAATGCAATGGTAGCCTACAAAATTGGAATCGTCATGGCAGCCCTCGCTGTCGCACTGGGAGCTTTTGGCGCCCATGCCCTGCGTCCCATTCTGGAGGGAAATGCGCGCACGGAAACATTTGAACTAGCTGTGAGGTATCAGTTCTATCACTCCTTCGCTATCATATTTTGCGGATTGCTGATGCAGCGATTGTCTTCCAGCCACCTGAAAAGAGCTGTGTTCTGTTTCGCGACAGGTATCGTAATATTCAGTGGGAGCCTGTATACACTTTCATTATCGGGAATGAGGGGATTGGGCGCGATAACGCCTGTTGGAGGCATCCTCTTCATAACGGGATGGGTATTTCTTTTTCTGAGCATAAACAAAAAAAGCCTCGCGTGAGGCTTTCTTGTTAAATCATTCCCAATATCACTGCGGTTTTTTATCCAGGATATTGGTCGTAAAAGTTATTTGATTTCCATCAGCATTAATGGCATTGGTGACCAGGGTAACAGGTTTATTTTGCATACCCATTTTACCAGAACTATTAAAAGAAACTGTTATTTCGCCATTTGCTCCAGGAGGAAGTGGGTCCCTGGGCCATCCTTTGGGAGTGGTACATCCGCAACTCACCTGGACATTCGTGATGATCAAAGGCTCATTTCCCGTGTTGGTAAAGTAAAACGTATGTTCCACTTTATCACCCTGCACAATGTTTCCAAAATCGTGCGTTTTCTTGTCGAAAGTGATTACCGCACCATCCTTCTTTGCCGTCGCCTTCGTATCCTGCCCAAATGATTGAACTGCGAAACCCAGAATACATATTAAAAACAAATACTTTCTCATACTTTCTTTTTTTTCAAATTTACCAGATTTTCAGGACAAAAAACATCAATATTATATCAAACACTTACTTACAGATTAAAATTCTGTCGGAGGGGACATATTGAATTTGAGGGGTATTTTCATCCCTTGAACACCTTTATTGCCCTATCGGCGTGAAAAGTAACCGCAATGGATGACGGAATAGCAAAAACTTACGGGGGTAAAATCAGGATAAGGGTATGCGGTTTATGCTGGCAAAATGACCAGCTGCTCATGGTGAACCATAAAGGCATTACAGCCCGCAATTTCTGGGCGCCACCCGGGGGTGGTCTTGAGTTCGGAGAGTCCATTGAACAATGCTTAAAACGAGAGTTTTTGGAAGAGACAGGCCTCGCTATTTCCTTGTCAGAATTTCTTTTTGGATGTGAGTTTGTTCAGCACCCCCTTCATGCAGTGGAATTATTTTTTCAAGTGTCCGCAACAGGAGGGGTTCTCAAGAATGGTTACGACCCTGAATCGCAAGTCGCCCACGAGGTAAGATTTCTTTCACCATCAGAATTCTCTGAAATTCCCGCTAAAGAGCTGCATGGAATTTTTAATTTCGTCAAAACCCCCGGTGATTTAACGACACTCAACGGTTTTTTTAGGATTTAAGCCAGTTAAGTCGCTAAATGAAAGGGTATTAACTTTCATAATACACCTTAAAATAATTATTATTGTAAGAATTACCATTACAAAAACGCATTTCACTTTGCAGACAGCCGAGCTCAACTATAAGCTTATAAAAAAAATCAAAGATGAGCGGTTTGATGTTGAGCTGATCAATCAATACTACCTCTTGATTCATATAGGAGCACGGGACCTTCAAATCGGAGTTCTTGATGGCGAACAGAACCGGATGCTTCTTCTGGAGGACTACGTTTTTCCCTCGCTCTCAACGCACGAAGAATTATTACAGGCTTTAGAACAGCTTTTTGACGCGCATGAATTGCTCAAAGCAGCCTTTTGGAAGAGCATAAAGGTGAGTATAAAGAACAACAAATTCGTGCAGGTTCCGCAAGCGCTGTACGTGGAAGAATCCAAATCCGAATATCTTCAATTCAATGCGCAGATAAATGCAGAAAATGAATATGTAGAATCAGTTCTTAACATGCGGTCAAAGGCGACCACCATCTTTACCTTCCCAAAAGAGATGAAAGATTGGTTTGCAAAAATATATCCTGGAATCACTCCGGTTTTTATGCACCAGTCTGCTGTTCTCATTGAGGGCATAACACAGGTATCAGAGCACCGGAAGGATAATCCGCTTTATATCTTTGTTGACCGTTTCAAACTTCATATTGTGTCCGCCAAACAAGGCAACCTGATTTATTACAATCAGTTTGTGATCAAACAGTTTTCCGACTATGTCAAGTACATCATGCTGGTCATGAAAACACTGAACCTCACGCAGCAGACCAGTCAGATTGTATTATGGGGTTATATCGGAAAGAACTCTCCGCATTACAACGAATTTTACAAATACATCAATAATGTGATCTTTGGCTATAGACCGAAATATCTCAAATTCGGCTACATGTTTGATGAAGTACAGGATCACCATTTTTTCGATCTGTACAGTATGCACCTTATTGGGGGGTAGTCATTGGTCATTAAGTCATTGGTCATTGGACCAAACTGCTTTAAACTTTTTGCTTTATGCTTTATATTTTTTTACGTAGTTTGTCGTCTTAACCGGTCGTTGAAAAAGTGTCTGAGAAAAAAATAGCATTGTTTCCGGGATCATTTGATCCCTTTACGAAAGGCCATGAGGACATTGTGCTCAGGGGTCTCAGGGTTTTTGATGAGATCATAATTTCTATTGGTTATAACCGGGAAAAAAGCTCTCGTTATTTTTCCATTGACCGGATGACCCGATACATTGAAAAGACTTTTGAAAAATATCCGGCCATCAGCGTGGTGACATACGCTGAACTAACCGCTGAATTTGCGCGAAAAAATAACGCCAGTTACCTGCTCCGTGGGATCCGGAATACAACTGACTTCGAATACGAAAACAGTATATCGCAAATCAACCGGAAATTATTTCGTGAACTTGAGTCGGTTTTTCTGATCACCTCGCCTCATTTCGCCTGGATCAGTTCTTCGATCATCCGCGAGGTACACGGATATGGGGGTGATGTTTCTGAGTTCCTCCCTTACAAATTATAATGGGCAGAGTTATCCGGACTACTGAATGGATTTTAATTCAATCTTTTCATAGTACTGCTCCAGCACATAACTGATTGATTGATAGGAGTGTTCAAGGGCATGATACACTTCTTTGGGATTCATCCAGCGAATCTCCTCGATATCTTCCTCAGACGCGGGTTTCATTCTCGTATCATCAACACAATCCATTAAATACCATCTTGTTTTCTTTAGCATGGCATTCTTATTCATGGTATAGGTATGCCATGTAGTGCAGATTTTCCGCCCGATCTTTACCGTGACGTTGCATTCCTCTAACACTTCGCGCACAGCAGTTTGCTTGTACTTTTCATTTTTTTCCCGTTTACCCTTCGGCAAATCCCACTTTTTCATACGGTATATCATCAGAAATTTATCTTTCTTTCTGATCAGGCCACCGGCAGCTTTTACAATCTTGAATTTTTTACGAAAATACTGTTTGGTTGACATGACCCCAGCAGTGGAGATAATAACAGACAGAATGTTGGTGGGCACTTTACTGTTCAGAAAACCAAGAATGATATCAAAATCTTTTTCGTTTGCATTTTTAACCCAAACGTGGTTGATTAATTTCGATTGCGTGATGGGCTCTCTTGCGGCATCCAGCGAATGATTGTAACGCCCCGATTCCGGGGGCTCATCCGCATCCAGTATTGTAACAGGAATGTCGTTAATAAATAGAACCATCAGTGCCCCGTACCTCCAATCGCAAAAGAGTAAATAATTTTCACGCGCGCAAGGACTTTGAATTATTTTTGGCCACATCTGTTCGATTCTGAGCCCGTCAATTTTCAACAATTGCATTAAAGTTCTATTTTTGGCTTATGCCCATCATTAAAGTACAGGAAGATACCGCAAGCAAAATCGCAGAAATGCTTTTGAAAATCCAGGCGATTAAACTCAATACTGACCGCCCATTTACGTGGAGTTCCGGTTGGAAATCACCGATTTATTGTGACAACAGACTCTCCTTATCCTATCCCGATGTCAGGCAAGCCATTAAGATTGGCATGGTAGACGCCATCCGGGAAAACTTCTTCACAGCCGAATCCATCGCAGGGGTAGCAACGGCCGGCATTGCGCAGGGAGCGTTGGTGGCTGATGCCCTGGGCCTTCCCTTTCTATACGTCAGGCCAAAACCAAAAGAACATGGAATGGAAAATCTGATCGAAGGAAAAATTGTTAAAAATCAGAAAGTGGTTGTGATTGAAGATCTGGTCTCAACAGGAGGAAGTTCCCTGAAAACAGTAAAAGCCCTGCGCGAAGCTGGATTCAAAGTGCTGGGGATGGTTTCTATTTTTAATTATGGATTTGACATTGCCACGAATAATTTTTATGAAGCCGATGTATCGCTCATTAGCTTAAGCGACTATGGACATTTGCTCACACAAGCCCTGCGGGAAAAATATGTAAATGAGTCGCAAATTATTTCATTGAAATCGTGGCGTGTAGATCCTGCCAATTGGCGGAAATAACCCGGGCGCATGAAAAAAACCGGTTTGGAAGGCTTCACAGCATTTGATACATTTACGCAACTTACCATTCCCCATGCAAGATATTCCTAAGAAAGTAACTGATATATTGGTAGAAAAACTCGGCATCTCTCAATCGGAAATTACACCAGACGCAAATTTCGTTAAAGACCTGGGAATTGATTCACTTGATTACGCTGAAATCGTAATGGAATTTGAACAAACATTTGATATCAGAATACCTGACGACGATGCTGAAAAACTGCAAACTTTCGGTCAGGCAGTAAAATACATTCAGGAAAAACTGAAGTGAGCTAACGCAACAACGACTCGTAATAATTACAAAGTCTGATAGCCGCTTTTAAATGCTCTTTTTTAACCGGTTCCGTCATTGTCGAATCCTTAAATTTTGCAAGGCTCCAGCCGTTCTGAAGCCCATCCCAAATAACAATGTATTTGTCTGACCCCATTAATATCACATCCATTTCATAAATTTCCTCTTCCTGCTTATCATATAGTCCGGTAAACTGCAACAAAATATGGTTTGCCTTGAAAAGTTCACCCCGGATGCATTCGATATTGCTCAAACGCATGAGTAATTTTGTTTCTTTATTCCATGCCTTGAAAAGAAATTTGCGGGGAATGAATTCCATTAAATTGCAGATTAAGTGGACAGGTTATTGTTCGGCTGAATTGGATCACTAAAAAAACTAGTAACCTTAAACGTGAACAACGAAGTTAAAAAGGTATTATTCATTGTCAATAAATTTTCAGGAGGTGGTTATCAACCCGCGCTTGAAGGTAATATTTTGGCTGCCTGTAAAAAATATGGTGTGGCATGTGCGATCGAATTTACCAAGGTTCAAGGGCATGCTACAACCCTGGCACGGGAGGCCATTGGTAGCTTCGATAAAGTCATTGCGGTGGGTGGCGATGGTACGGTCAATGAGGTCGCTCAGGGGCTCTTGCATTCACCTGTAGTCATGGGCATCCTGCCAAAGGGTTCTGGCAACGGACTGGCCAGACACTTGAGAATACCCACAAAAATAACCCAAGCCCTCGAGTGTCTTTTTAACAGCCAGGTCATCGCGATGGATACCTTCTTGATAAATGACAAACTCTCATTGAATGTTTCCGGAATCGGATTTGACGGCCACATCGCGAACTTATTCAAGGGTGATAAGACCCGCGGGTTCCATGGCTACACCAAGCTGACTTTAAGTGAATTCATACAATTTTCCGAGTTCGAGGCTGATATTTCGATTGGAAATATCCTGTTGAAAAAGAAAGCTTTCGTCATAGCCATTGCGAACTCCTCTCAATACGGCAACAATGCATTAATTGCCCCCGAGGCATCTGTTTGCGATTCGTTATTGCACATCAGTATTCTGAAAAAAATGCCACCCTACCGGCTGGATTTTATTTATTCATTCTTTGCCGGAACGATCGGCAAATCGGAGTACTGTGAAATTATTGAGGCACGCGATCTGATCATTCAACTGCAGTCACAGATTCCCTACCATATCGATGGCGAACCTGGGGGAATGGCCGACAGATTTGTGATAAAGATGATACCGGCGTCTATCCACATGCTGGCACCATCGAATATCTCCCATCCCTGATGTATGCACCTCAGGTGCTTCGTAGTGTGCTGGTCCTACGGCGCCTAAATTTAAACCCTCGGAATATCATATTTGTTGTGGTATTTCGCGGCCAGATATTTATTCGCGTCCTGTTCTTTAAAATTGTTTTTGGTGCCGTTCCAATGAACGATCTGCCCCGTTCTAAATGAAATATTTCCCATCTGGCATACCTTGGCCACATGGGCGCCAGCTTCTACTGAACAGGATAAATTTTCAAACTTTCTGGTCTTGACCGCGTCAATGAAATTTTGTGTGTGGGCATCCAGGCCTGAGCCTTTGTTGGGTTGATGCGGCAAAGACTCCATGCGTTTCTCATCCGCAATTACTTCCCACCCTCCTCGATGCAGAACCAGGGTACCATTGTTACCAATGTATGCGATACCATGGTCATGGTTATAATTGCCATTACTAATGCCCTGCGCCTGTTCCCAAAGCATAGTGAAATTTCCAAAATCGTATACCGTAGCCAAAGTATCAGGCGTTTCATTACCACCTTCAGGATAAGCAAATTTACCCCCCGAAGCATATACTGATTTTGGAAGTGGTGCATTCATTCCCAATAATACATAGTCCACCAGATGGACACCCCAATCCGTCATTAGGCCTCCGGCATAATCCCAGAACCATCTGAAATTGAAATGGAATCTATTCTCATTAAAAGGGCGCTTTTGAGCTGGCCCCAGCCACATGTCATAATCCACTCCGGGAGGCACGGGCGAGTCAGGTTTGGTCGGGATATCCTTCATCCATCCCATATACGCCCAGGATTTTACTGTTCGGATTTGCCCAAGCTGTCCGGTTTTTACGAAATCCAACGCATCAATAAAATGGGGCATACTTCGCTGCCATTGGCCTACCTGCACGGCGCGATTATATTTCTTCTGGGCGCCTATCATGGCATCGCACTCTGCTATAGAATTACCGACAGGTTTTTCAACATAAACATCCTTACCTGAAGCGCATGCTTCGATCATTTGCAAACAATGCCAGTGGTCAGGGGTGCCGATGATGACAACATCAACATCTTTGTTATCCAGCAACTTCCTGTAATCTTTATAGGTCTGTACACTAATATTGGCTTCCTTCAATTCCGCCACCCGCCTATTAATCACGTTTTCATCAACATCACATATGGCCATGAGGTTTACTTCAGGTATTTTCATCATGGACTTGACATCGGACCAGCCCATCCCATTGGCCCCGATAACGGCCACATTAATGCGATCGTTTTGCGATATCATATGTTTATTTTTTGCAATTAATTCCCAGGGCATAGCGCTTAATAAACCAGCACCGGCAATAGATTGGCCTGTAGTGTGAAGAAATTTTCGTCTTGAATACGTCATGGCAGTAAGTTTGTACCTCCCTAAAGTAAGAAATGAAATTGTTAATTCTTGATCTAATTTATTGAATGATCCGGGAATTCGTTATGCGATGGTCCAGGGGAAATTAAAAAAGGTTAAGCCCGAAAAATAATTCGGACGCTTCACTTACCGATGCCTGCAAAGCCCCGATCGAAGGTTCCTATGGCACACATTTTCAGTCTACCTTGGACCCTAGGTTGAAACCAGGTGAAACCGGGGGTTACCATATGCATCTCCCCTACAGGACCCTACAGGGCTTTTTGATACAAAGCAAACGAACCCGAAATAATGGTCCTGTGAACATCGCGCGGATGTCATCTCTAATTGGTATCGGGAAAATTATAGTTCGCGCCCAGTATCGCCTAATTAGTCGAGACTCTCCGTGACCTTTAGCACACAGTCAGAAGCACACACGAAATTCATATTGCCACACCTTCAGTCGCACGAAAATAAAAAAATTTTTCCGTGGAACTTTGTGATCTGCATGTGGTATTTCTAAACAGTAGATAGGGTGAGGTGATTCCAATGCGCATCAATGATACTTTGAATTTCAAACCACTGATGTCCGGTAAAATAATGATGTTTGCGTTCTGGCATAAACGTTACTCCAGATCAAGGTTCAGTGATCGTGTGCCAAACAATGTGAAGCCGCGATCGAAGGTTCCTATGGCACACCTCTTCAATTTACCCGGAACCCCCGGTTGAAACCGGGGGTTCCAAAAATTTTCACCCCTACGGGGTTCCGTGATTTCGATTGAAGTTGTAATCCGTGCTTGAACTTTAAAGGTACTTTGAACTTCAAGCTATTTCAAACAACAAATTACGGCGTTCCTTTCAGCCATGAAGAGGTAATGTCATTCAAAACCTTCACCTTGTGTTCAAAATCACCTTTTATTTGCTGGCGTATACGCTGCATATTATGTAAGAGCAGGTTGGTATCATCAGGCAATGCTTCTTCCAGATATTCCCGGAGGCGTTTAGCAATGGTAGGAGATTTTCCATTGGTAGAGATACCAATTTTTATATTACCCTTGGTTACTACCGATCCCAGGTAGAAATCACATAAATCCGGTGTATCGGCTACATTCACCAGGAGTCTTCTTTTCCTAGCCAGCATTTTTATCCGTTCGTGAAGATCTCTGTCATCGGTTGCCAGCAAGATGAGGTCTTTATTCTGTAAATCGCGAACCCTGAATTTTCTTTCGATGATTCGGATGTGGCGATGGGCGGAAGCTATTGCTTTAATCTCCTCTTTAATACCGGGCGCAACAATAGTCACTTTGGCAGCAGGACTGCTTTTTAACAGGGCATTTAATTTTTCAAGACCGACATTGCCACCGCCCACAATTAAGGTGTCGAGTTCTTCAAGTTTCAGAAAAACAGGAAATAAATTATTGCGTTCAACCATTTTTCCCTTTCCGCTTACCTTAAGCTTTATAGTTTAGCGTAACCGGCCGCGACCGTTTGCGCGACATTCGCGTATTTTACTACCTCTCCAACGATAATAATTCCGGGAGATCCCAGTTCGTTTTTATCTATCGAATCCAGTATTGACGTAACTGTTCCGATCAAGTTTTTTTGTGATGGCAAGGTTCCGTTTTGAACAACTGCCACGGGCGTATCACCTTTGCCGTACGATTGAAAAATGGCCATGATTTCACCAAGTTTCCGCATACCCATCAAAATAATTACAGTAGCGGATGATTGTGCGGCCAGGGCAACATCAGAAGACAAGGCACCTGTCATCGTGGTTCCGGTAACAACCCAAAAACTTTCACTCTCGCCCCTTGAAGTAAGTGGCACGGAGATAGAGGCTGGCACTGCCAGGGCACTACTGATGCCTGGAACAACACGCGTTACTATTCCATACCTGGAGGCATATTCAATTTCCTCAGTGGCCCGACCAAAGACAAACGGATCACCCCCCTTTAAACGAACAACGTGCCCGTATAAAAAAGCGAAATCCACGATGAGTGCATTGATCTCTTCCTGCGTGTTTACATGCATACCGGCACGCTTGCCTACGGAAAGTGCAGGAGTTTCTACAGGAATTAATTTTAATATTTCTTTGGATACCAGCGCATCATACAATATCACATCTGCGGTCTGAATTGCTTTGATCGCTTTTAATGTGATTAATTCAGGATCGCCCGGCCCTGCACCAACGAGTGTAAGTGCTGGCTCCTTGTGGAATGTAAAGAGGGTATTTAACATTTCAGGCAATCTGTTTTTCAACGTTTTTATAAGCAACGATATCCGCGAGGAATTTCTTTGAATCTTTCATATATCCCAGCGCAAATGTCGACGTGGGTTCCTGTTTACTCATGCGCAATACAAAGTCTTTAAAATTTCCCTCGCAGGAAATCAGTCCCGCTTCTACAAAATGTTTTTGAAAATCATTAAGGGTTTGAATTTGGGTACTTGGCTTAATATCCACTGTAAGCAGCATCGCTTTCGCAGTGTTGATAAAAGCACTGTAGCTATGATAAATGGAATCCGCAAATAATCTTTCATCCAAAGCCTGACTAGCCCAGGCCAACTTCTCTTCGCTGTCATACAACAAGGTTGAAACCAGATCAATGATTACGCCTGCGCATTCTCCTACCGCAGTGTGTAAAACGAAATTATGATCCTGGCCCCAATCCATATAATCGATCGGCGTGAGGGTTGTCAGGTCAGCTAAAGGCTTTAATAATGTATAAAAATAACCTCTTCCAATACGCTTGAAGTAATCATGGTAATATTCTCCCTCAAGGCCTTGTGATTCATAGTCATCCAACAGCATACGGATCGCGTCAGGACCTTTGCGGGAAGGTATTTTGAGAATTTTATCGGAAATAATCCCGTCACCATTCGTCAGTTTGGCCCCACCCAGCATCACCACTAATGCGGGCACTACTTTTCCCTGTTTATCTTTGATAGTGCTGCCGTGAAAGCCAATGCTGGCCAACCCGTGCTGACCACAGGAATTAGGACAACCGCTTAATTTTATTTTGATATCATGATTATGGATCAGGTCGGGATATTCTTCCCTGATCACCCGTTCCAACTCAAGCGAAATTTGTGTACTATCAGAAATCCCGAGGTTACAAGAATCTGTTCCGGGGCAGGCAGTAATATCCCCTACACTATCAAATCCCGGCTCCGCAAGCGTCAATTGATCCAGGGCAAGGTAAAGGTGTTTAAGCACATCCTCTCTGACAAATCTTATAAGATATCCCTGGTTCACGGTAATCCGAAGTTCATCCGAAGCATATTGATCAACTACATCCGCAAATTTGCGCGACATTTCGGAAGAAAGATTTCCTAAAGGAAGCTTCACAAATACGCCGAAGTAACCCTCCTGCTTTTGTTTCATCACATTCGTATCAAGCCACTGCTGATATTTTTTTTCATTTGGCACGGTGATGGTTTCCCCGGGGACGAATGTACTTAAGTTTGGGGGTGCGAGAATATCGCGGTCAATCGGGAAATTTTTATAGGGCAGTGCGTTTCTCTCCTCATCCACCAACCGCATCATTTCTTCCAGACCTATATCGTCGATCAGAAATTTCATACGGGCTTTCATTCTCCGGTTGCGTTCCCCATACCGGTCATACACTCTCAATACACTTTCAATGAAGGGTATCATCTGATCCTCTTCCAGAAATTCGTAAGCCAGTAAGGCGAGGTAGGGAATGGCGCCGAGGCCTCCTCCGATGAGTACCCTAAAACCCCTTTTGCCATCCACTATTTTCGGAATAAAACCCAGGTCGTGGATGAACGCATAGGCGGTATCCTCGTCGGTAGCCGAAAAAGAGATCTTAAATTTACGTCCCATTTCCTGGTTCACAGGATTGCGCAACAGGTACGTGAAGGCCTCATGCGCATAGGGAGACACGTCAAAAGGTTCATTCGGATCTATTCCAGCAGTGGGGGAAGCGGTAATATTTCTAACGGTGTTGCCACACGCTTCACGGATTGTAATGGAATCTTCCTCCAGCTTTGACCAGAGCTCAGGCGTACGGTCAAGGCTCACAAAATGGATCTGAATATCCTGACGGGTGGTAGCGTGCAGATTACTGCTGGCATACTCATCCGAAATATCGGCAATGCGCCTGATCTGTTTCGTGGAAATCCGACCAAACGGAAGTTTGATCCTCACCATCTGAACACCGGGCTGACGTTGCCCATAAATACCACGCAACAAACGAAGGCTGCGAAACTTATCATCATCGATTTTTCCTTCACGAAACAGCCTGATCTTTTTTTCAAGATCTATTATATCCTTGGCCACCACAGGATTATTGATGTCTTCAAGCTCTGACCTGAAACTCTTCATAATTATTGTTAATAAATTAAAAAGCCTCTCCTAAAAGTGCAGGAAAGGCTCAGATACTTCTATGTTTATAAAATTTTACGAGTGCCAAACCGCATGATACATGCCTTGCTTACAACAGGAGGAAATATTAATCGTTGCATACATCATTCAGGAACCATTTCTGCTGGACAATTCTACTTCGAAATTAGGGCATTTTTATACAAAATCAAACGTTAAAACAGCATTTAAGAAATAATTAACACACTACCCTCGCCACGAACAAATGTTTGTTTTAACGCAAACGATTGATAAACTACCCCGGCTCCCGGAGTTACGGTTATTTTCAAAAACGAAAGGTCAATGGGTTTTTATTTAACGAGTGAACAGGTCAGTTTGTTCACCAGCAGCACCTTTTATTCGTCTCCCGGAGAGTAGGGTCCTCAATTATCCTGAAAATAATAGGTGAATTTCTTTACAGCCTGAATATGTTTCACAATATCGGCGGGGTTTTCAGCGCGGTGATTATTAAAAAGTGTCCGGTCAATTCGATCTCCCATTAAGAAAGGCGGAGCAGCTCGGAAAAACTTTTTTAACCTCTGCAGACTCAGCAAGCTTTCGCGTGGAATCCAATTTAATTCGGGCCTTTCAAGTATAAATACCCGCGACAAGTATGACTTTAAAACAGGGGAATATTGTAACTGCTCGAGGGCGGTAGCCAATCGGTGTGATTCTTTCATCACCATACTCCAGGCGAGCTCAAGACCACCAAAAGATTCCAGTGGAGATTGTTGTATCCGACGAAGGTCATCAAGGTTATATAATTCTGCCTGAAACGCCTCAGCCAGTTCCGGAGCAAAGTTTCTCGGTATTCCAAAATCGAGCATGCATCGAATCTTTCCAGGCTTATCGCTAACCCCATTTTGCTTCAAATCAGAGCATTCCTTAACCTTCACAAACTGATGCGAGGCACCAATGATCACATCCGATTGTAAGAACAGTTCATCTGCTTGAACCATTAGGGCACTCTTCACGCCAAACTGTTTTGCCAGGGCAAGCACACGATCATGGTTAAAGCCCGTAACTACAATATTGTGCATACCCTCCTGAGCGAGATATTTCAAGGACAAACGCGCTACCTTACCGGTTCCTACTATCAGGAAGGATTTAGTATGCAAATTATCAAACTTGTTATATAATAATTGCATCCCGGTTTCAACCACAGACGAACAAAACTTATCGATCCCTGTCGCAGTGCGCACGGCTTTACCAACCTGAAATGCCTTGCGCAAAGTCTGATCAAGCGTGATGCCCAGACAAACCGATTCAGAAGCCCAATGGTGACTTTTAGTCATTTCGTGCAGAACCTGGGGTTCACCTTTTATCTGAGATAAGAGACCGCTGGCTGCCGCAAATAAATGGGTGACTGATTCTTCCGTTGTATAATAAAACTGTACAAAATCCTTCAGGTTATGATCGCGTATAAAAAAATCTTTCAACGGAATGATATTGTCATGCACTGCGTATACCGTAAACCTGTGGTCGTTTCCCAGTGCATAAACCTCATCCACCCGAGGCCTGATCGCTTTAAGAATGCGCTTGATATTCGTTTCTGATCCGGTAAATTCCTTGCGTATAGCCAGAGTGGTGTTTTCAAAGTTAATCTCTGCAGCAAAAATTTGCCTGATCATTGGTTTCATTATCCTTAAATCTATCACAATCGGGACTCAATTCCGATGCGGGATCTCGTCAAACTTCAGGAAAAACATACTCCTGTATTTCCAGGGCTTTAATTTCCTGAACCGCTCCCCCTGCAATTCCGCGCACATCTCCGTAAAGGCTCACCAGGTTCTCCATCGCTTTCACTAATTTTTTTTCACGCTTTGCCCAATGGGATGTAAACAATGCTTTTTCCTTCAACAGATCGATTTGCATTTCATTATAGGACTCAAATGCAGCCTCTAATTTTTGTTTGAATTCGTTGCTGGTAACATAACCGTACAACAGGTTCATTTTATCACCTTTGTTTTCCTGAGATGACATAACTTCTCCGATCCTGATAAGGTTACAACGAAACAAGAGAGCCAAAGCCTTGAACTCAATAAATGTACAAATCCATATTCCCTCGATTTCACCAAACCTGTTCATTCCATCCGGCAATACCTCCGTAACAATTACTCCCAGGTCGGCCTGCTTCAACCGTATATCATCTTTTATTTTCGAAATCCATTCATAACTGAAATACTTTGTCCGCTTGCTTTCATACAGAATTTTTCCACAAGGCTGATGGTAATGATCCATAACATGATGCACACAATCGCCACCGCGTTTCCCCTTGGAAACTTCCTCTATTATATCCCGGGGAAAAGCATTCGCCAGATATGCTTCCATGGCAAGTTCCTGCACCTCACCCTGCGTCTGCATACTTCCCTGTTCGGCCTTACGCTTCATTTCATTAATGAGTTTATTCTGATCATCCAGCTTTTTCTTCAGTTCAGATACTTTCATTTGCTCCTCTTCACGAACCTTTTCGGACTCTTCCTGAATTCGCTTTCGCGTAAGCACATCCAGCATTTCGCGATCGCGTGCCAGCTTTTGCTCGCGTTCCCTCACCTCGAGCAGTGCTTTTTCTAGCGCGGTCTTTTCTGCGTGCTCCCGGATTATCTTCTCCCGGTCCATCAATCGTTTCTTCAGCTCAAGTTCCATGCGTTCAGCTTTTTCATCGACCTGTTTTTCGCGCAGTTCAAGACTTAAGGCTATATTCTCAAGCTCGCGTAGACGAATTACCGTGGACTTCCGGTCTTCTTCCAGGTGATGAAGCTGAGTTTGATATTTTTCACTTTCCTGTTTCCTGATATTCGTTTCGAGTAACCGGGCATTTTCAGAAAGCCTTTGATTAAACTCCTTTTCCAACTGTAAGCGAATATCATGTGCGATCGCATCTTCGGGTGTAAACCGGTTCCCACAGTGCGGACATTTAACCATTAATGCAGATGCTTGAATTGTTTCCATAAATAAATTTTTTATGAAGTTCTGCCCGCAGCCTGACAGGTTGTGTCAAAAATCAAAGATGTTATGAAAATGAGTATTTTTCCCGTGAAATGAGCGCAAAAAAAACCACCCGGAAGTCAGAATCCATCATCCCTCAAGCCAAATTGCTGAGACTTTTTCAAATCATTGCCGTGCTGAAAGGTGGACATTGGACGATCCGCCAGCTTGCAGAAAGGTTTGATACCAGTGAACGGACGATTTACCGATATATCAATCTTCTGGAGGAAGTGGATTTTCTCGTAGAAAAAGATTTTGACAATCGCTATTTCATCATCACCTCTGATGATGATCCCTCGCAGTCGCAGTTTTCCGTTGAAGAGACCCGTCTGATGAAAAAACTAATTCAGTCCGGCACCAACGATAACCCACTCAAAAACCTTTTGTTAAAAAAATTATCACTCAATTCAGAGCTTGACAGCATGCCCAGATTATTTGTCAAAGCAAGGCTGGGAAAGTTTGTTGATGAGCTAGCCGAAGCGCTGAAAAACAAGCATCAAGTCGTTTTAAAGAATTATCATTCGGCCCACAGCAATGAAATCCGCGACAGATTGGTGGAGCCTATAAACTTTGGAGATAACTACCAGTCTATCATGGCACTCGACACTTCCGATAAGGTGTGCAAACAGTTTAAACTAGATAGAATAGGGGAAGTGATCGCATTGGATCAATCATTTGAGTTTGCATCGCTCCATCAAAAAAATCAGACTGATATTTTCGGCTTCAATGGGGATGCCAGCACCTGGATCACGCTAAAATTAAGCCTCAGGGCTTATCTGCTTCTCAGGGAAGAATTTCCGTTGTCTGTTCCCTATTTATCCAAGCAGGAGGATCACTATTTATTTTACGGACCAGTGGCCAACTATGACGGCGTCGGTAGATTTACACTGGGCCTTCTCGATGAGGTCACTATTAAAAGTCCGGAGACTTTTATCACATTCATGAGCAATAAAATAAAGCTTCAAAAGTTGTCTACTTAGGCCCACTTTTGTTAAGCGACAGTTAGCATTCCAGGCCCACGCTCATATTCTGCTTTCTGCCGGTTGGAAATCCGCCTTTACAGTATCCTGCAACCAGTTTTACTGAAACTAAATCTTTTTATCGTAACTTTTGTTCATAACTAAAGCAATTACTATGAACGCGATATTATTATTTATGGGAATGGGGATGCAGGAAATGTTACTCATTGGTTTGGTCATCCTGGTATTTTTTGGATCGAAGAAGATTCCGGAATTCATGAAAGGTCTCGGCAAAGGATTGCGCGAATTTAAGGATGGCGTGAAAGATGTGCATAAAGATATTGAAGACGCAACCAATACAAGGACGGATGCTAACAATGTAAAGACAGACTTTAACGATGTAAAGAAGGATTTTAACCATGTTAAACCAGACTTTAACAATGTAGAGACGGATGTTAACAATGTAAAATAGCTAAAGGAAAAACCGCGGGGGTCCTTCTTTGTCAGGAGGGCCCGCGCGGTCAACTGAAATTCAGTATCTCCGAAATGACGTTCTAATCATTGACAGATCTACACTCCTGCCACTCGTCTCTTATATTCTGCCAGGGCCTCCTCCACGCGTAATTTAGCCGTGTCATCTCCGGCTACGTTATGAGATGGGTGTATGAAAAGTTTCACACCCCGGTCAGCCAGTATTTCGGCCACTGTTGTAACCGTCATCCAAACACAGGTCACAAAAGCCATTGTAGAAACAGGTCCTACCTTATCACGGTGGTTCTTCAAAGTCACGGAAGAATCACCCAACGGGGCACAGGTATCTACTACCAGGTCAGCAATCTCGAAAATAGTTTTCTTACTCGAGTGTCGCGACTGCTTCCCCTTTGCTTCTGCGGCAGATCCAAAAGCAATTACCTTCATTCCCTTTTTCTTCGCCTCCAGAGCAACATCAATGTTGACATTATTAATCCCGGAATGTGAAAAGAGCCACATGGTATCACGGGAATCGAAATGGTAACCTTTCATAATCTCTACGCCATATCCTTCCACCCGTTCAAGGAACAAAAACTGGTGTACTCCCATTTCGCCAGTGATCCTGGTAAAAAAAGTAAGTGGGAGCTCAATGATGGGATGAAATCCAACAAACCCGCCTATGCGGGGATACATTTCTTCGATGGGAATGGTTGCGTGCCCGCATCCGAAAGTATGCACCCATCTTCCTGCTTCAATACTATCAGCCATGATCAGGGCAGCCTTTTGAATATTTTCCATTTGTGTTTCTTCAATCCGCGTCATGATATCGCGCGCATTATTCAACCATTGTTTTGCCAGCATAATTATTTTTATTTTAACGTGTGTTTATTTTTTTCAAAATGATCAGGGATAAAAGAAACATGATCGACAGCAGGGAAAAGGCTACGGTCGTCAGATACGATACCCCGTACTCTTCTACCACAATACCCATTAAAAAATTCACCAGCATATTTCCAATCAAGGCGATGGTGAGCACCAGACTAAAGGCGGTACCTGAGACTTCCGCATAGAGATTCCCTACAAACCCAAGCATGATCGGAAAACCTGCAGCCAACCCTATGCCTATGCAAATTAATCCGGCAACGCCTATTGGATAAGAGGAGACAGCATACAATAAAATACACCCCACAAGCAGGAATAAGAAAGACAAGGTGAGAATGTTCGCTGAATTTATATTGCGAAGAATACTTCCCAGCAATAATCTCATGCATGCCATTCCGACAACGTACAGGGACAAGGCGTACAAGGCTTTGCTGCTGACAATCGATAGCTCGTGAAGCAGATAGGTAGTCGTCCAATTATTGATTATGGCTTCAAAACTGCTGAGACAAAAAAGAAAAAAACCAATGGCAATTAACCGACTGTCCTGCAATAATTTCAGGCCTTTTGACAAAGGGATTCCCTGCGCTTGCTTGGCGTCCGGAAATCTGGTGAATAAGTACAGAACAGAAATGGCCAGCGGAAGATAACCTACTGAAGAAACTATTGATTCAAAAGAGAAACTGGTTTCAAGGGTACCCAGAATAATGGGCATTCCCAATGCACCGATGGCAAAGAATACACCTAACAAGCTAAGGTTGGCGCTTTTATTTTTTTTACTGATGTCAGAAACGACTGCATTGGTAGCCCCATTGATCGCCCCTCCGCCAAAACCAAAAAGGAAGATGCAAACTTTTAAAATACCGATCGAGGAGGCGTACGCGATTCCCTGAAAGCCCGCAAAAATAAACAGGCATGATAACAGCAAAATAATCTTGTAGCCATACCTGTCGGAAAAGGGACCAAACAACAATGAGCCTGCTAAGATCCCGACAGGTAATATGGAAAATAATGTACCAGAAGTAATTGGATCGAGCTGGAATTTTTGTTGAAGTGAAGAGGCCACCGAGCCGAGGGTAATCAGAGAAATTCCGAAAAGCAGCATTCCCAGACAAGCAGAGAAAAAAATAAGTCTATTTGAT
>JBDSIM010000146.1:0-2937 GCA_039917935.1 Cyclobacteriaceae bacterium
TGCAGAAATGTCTGTACCCGAAAGGGCCACCGAACGCAAGCTGGTAAGCGATGCCAATTCTTTCAAACTGCTCCCCTTTATTTTTGTGTTATTAAGAATGAGCACCTCCAGATTATTAAACTTGGAGATCGTTTTAAGATCGGCATCCTCCACCGGCATGTTGGAAAGGTTAAGCGATATAAGTTGTTGCCTCACGTCCACTAATTCCTCCAGGTATTTCTTATCATACGTCTGTCGCAAGTAAAAATCGGCCTGTATGGCGGGCTCATTTTTTGCAATTTGGAAAACCGTCCTGTTCGGGATACTTAATTTTTGGATTTTTTCGGGCGATGCGAAAGCAAAAGAGTACAGCGATTTGGTTTCAGGTTGTTGCTGATATCTCGGGATAATAAAAGCCGCAAGCTGCTTTAGCGTATCCTTTGCCTCCAACTCCATTAATTTCTTGTTCGTATCAGCCCCTGCGTCAATCCACAGAGAAATAAATTCAATTTCGTCCTCTGTCAGCTGCGCTTTATCTTTAGGAGGCATGTGCTCTTTATTGTCGATGGGCAATGCCAGTCGTTCAACTATCAGGCTATGCGCAGCGTCTTTAGGTTTCCACAATTTCCCGTTTTTCCCGCCTTTTTCTATACTCTCCAGGGAGGTAAGGATCAATTTACCTTTCGCTTTTTTGTCGTTATGGCATCCATAGCACTTGCTTTCAAAAATGGGGTCGATCGTAGCCATAAACAAAGCGGTGGAGTCATTGATGATCCTGGCTGTCCGGATGTCCGCCGATTGCAAAGGCCCCCATACAAAATCGTCACCATGCGTCAGGCTAGCTCCGAAGTGGCCGGTAAAAATCAAAAGGATTACGCCGGCTACGCTTACCGGTTTCAAAACCCTGATGTTTTTCTGTACACTTAACAAAAACCAGCAAAGGAAACTAAGGCCCACCCCCAACCATTTATGCGCCCAGAACTGGTCTGCGGCGAAGGTGGCTTCCAGTGAAAGTAACAATCCCATGATGGTAGTCAGGGACGCTGTTAGCGCCGTAAAATGAAGCAGAAAAGAGATCAGTTTATCGAACGAACTTCCTTCAAAATACTTTCGGGCAAAGATCAGGATAACCGTCACCAAAAATAACCCTATCGGCAGGTGTAGAAGCATGGGATGAAGCCTTCCAAAAGCCTGGAGGACCGGGGGTATTACAATGATGTTCTCGAAAACCAGGATGAAGGCAATCAATACCTGGATGACAAAAACGAATTCAGCAATTATTTTATTCAGACGTTCCATTGACCGCTAAGCGAGAATCGGAGCCACGACTTTCCCGGCTACGTCCGTAAGCCTGTATCGTCTGCCGAGATGTTTAAAGATTAATTTCTCATGATTCAGTCCGAGAAGGTGAAGTACGGTAGCGTGAAAGTCGTTAACATGGACAGGATCTTTGACAATGTTGTATCCGAATTCATCGGTTTCACCAAAAGTAATCCCGGGTTTAATTCCACCGCCTGCCATCCAGATAGTATAACTGCGGGGATGGTGATCACGACCATAATTTTTTTCACTCAGGCTACCCTGGCAAAAATTTGTCCTTCCGAATTCTCCGCCCCAGATAACAAGGGTTTCATCGAGAAGACCCCTTTGCTTTAAGTCCATGATCAGTGCAGCGGAAGCCCGATCGACATCTTTCGCCTGCATCGGCATCTCACCCGTGAGGTTTCCGTGTTGGTCCCACCCCTGATGATAAAGTTGAACAAAGCGAACGCCGGCTTCGGAAAGTTTTCTAGCCAGCAGGCAATTAGCGGCATACGTCCCCGGAACCAGACAATCGGGTCCATACATCTTGATGATGTCGTCCGGCTCTTTTGAAACATCGGTCAATTCGGGCACGGCAGTTTGCATACGATAGGCCATCTCATATTGCTGGATGCGGGTTTGAATCTCCGGATCGCCAAATTGCTGATAATTCATGCTGTTGAGTTCAGCAAGCTGATCGAGCATCTTACGCTTTCTGATTTTGTCAGTTCCGGTTGGATCGTTCAGATAGAGCACAGGTTCTTCGCCACTGCTGAATTGAACTCCCTGGTGGACGCTGTCTAAAAATCCATTCGTCCATAGTTTTGAATAAACCCCCTGGCCATTTCCTTTTCCCCTTGAGAGCAGAACGCAATATGCGGGAAGGTTTTTATTTTCACTACCCAATCCATAGCTGAGCCAGGCCCCCATACTGGGACGGTTTCCCTGCTGCGCCCCGGTTTGCATAAAGGTGAGTGCAGGGTCATGATTGATCGCCTCCGTATGCATGGTTTTAATGAAACAAAGATCATCGGTGATCTTGGCCATATTCGGAAAGATATCGCTTACCCATGCACCCGATTTGCCGTATTGCTGAAACTTGAAATGTGAACCCACCAGCGGAAATTTAGACTGACCGGACGTCATCCCCGTCAACCGTTGGCCCATACGCACGGATGCAGGTAGTTCCTGACCGTGCATTTTGTTTAGCAAGGGCTTGTAGTCAAAACTTTCCAGTTGTGAGGGCGCACCATTTTGAAAAAGGTAAATAACACGCTTGGCTTTCGGTGCAAAATTGGGTATGCCGGTAACCGGCGACAAATCTTCCTCATTGCCCTTGAATAAACCGGGGATCAGCAACGATCCCAGCGCAACGCTTCCCAGTCCAAGACTTACCTTTCCGAGAAAATGTCTCCGGTTAATATGGAGTCTGTTTTCAAAAAATTCTTTCATGATTCTGGTTATTTAGTAATGGCTTCGTCTGTGTTATACAGCGTACTGATTACCTGCAACATGGCTACGGTCTCCGGCACATTATCCGTTTTTTCCTGTTTGTATTCGCCAATTTTCAGTTTCGCCAACGCTTTTTCCGGCTCAGATTTAAAGAACTGCTTTTCATCTTCGAAAAATGATTTCAATAAACTCAATTCCTTTTCC
>JBDSIM010000147.1:0-9736 GCA_039917935.1 Cyclobacteriaceae bacterium
ACAAGGGCTTTCACAATGTCCCGATCCTCAGCCCATCGGAGAACTTCCTCTTCAAAAAAATCATTGATTACCGTTTTGCCCAGAATCACTTTTTTGAAAAGATGATTTATGAATTTTTTCTGATCATCAAGGGAAGGGCTTTTCCGGTCAAGATAATTCTGGTATTCATTTTCCTGCCGTACAATATCGCGAAACCAATGGCGCACCTGCTCAGTATTATTTTGCCAATGACGACCAAGCCGCATAGCATCTTTTTTCAGCGCCTCGCTGTTTTTTAAGGCCTTAATCCAGGCGTTATTAACAAAATTTTTATGACTCACCTTTTTATCCGCTTCTGCCAGGTCCGAAAAAGCGGCCACCAGGCTTAAAGTGGCGATGTAATGATCGTAGATTTTTTCGACGTCAATGACGAGATTCTTACGGAAAAACTCGGTGTCCTTTTTTACCTGATCCTTGTAAAATTTCAGCTCCAGCTGAACGGTTTTCACGATCCGGTCATCCTCATGTTCAACGGCGGATAACCCCTCTGAAAATGCCTTCTCAAAAAGCTTAACGCCTTGTTTCTTTTGCAGCTGAAGCATTGGTTTATCCTGAACTTCCATTGAGTTCAGGTCTGGAGAAAAGGCATCACCTATTTTTTCAAGGCACAATTCATAAGTGGCATCCTTGCATTGCTGCAAAGCAAAAAGACTTTGCATTACTTTTATTCGAAGACTCCTTCTGTTCAGCATGTTAAAGAACGATTATATTAGGATTGGCCACAAAAATAAACATCCTATCAGGTATTTCACTAACAGGATGCACATAAAATTTTACTTCTTTAATTAATCGGTAAACCCTCTTGATTAAAAGCAAGATTGAAACGTTTTAACCATCACCTGATTATGCCAATTCGTCCGATTTCAAGAATCCGCCTTTCAGAAACCTGTATCGCAGCCTCCTGACTGGATATTTTTTCCGCTTCCGCAAGCCTTAAGATATTGAAGCAGGTTTCATAAATTTTTTCTACTTGTTCAAAGACTCGCTTGCGGTTGTAATTTCCGAGATACTCGTGATAGACATTAATCAATCCACCGGCATTGATCAGGAAATCGGGGGCGTAGGCAATGCTTTTGTCCCTGAGCATATACCCGTGCTTTTCCTCATCTTCCAGTTGATTGTTGGCTGCCCCGGCAATTATATTACATTTTAATCGACTTATTGTTTCGTCATTTATAGATGCTCCCAACGCCCATGGGGCATAAATATCCATGTCAAGACATAGATGTCATTCTCGTCAATGGCCGTAATACCCGGGTGCTTCGCGATTGTCTTTACCCTTTCTGCATCTAAATCACAAACAAAAACTTCCGCACTTTCTTTCACAAGATATTCAGCCAGATGTTTTCCAACCTGTCCTACTCTCCCTGCACTGCGATCCTTTCACCGGTAAGGCTATCGTTGCCATGAACCTTTTAGGCCGTTGCTTTCATACCCATGTATACGCCATAAGCAGTGATCGGCGAGGGATCGCCCCCACCCCCCATAGATTCAGGAAGACCTGTTACGTGTTTGGCTTCCATATGAATAAATTCCATATCGGCCGTTTTCATATTCACATCCTCCGCCGTAATATACTTGCCGTTAAGACTGTTGACGAATTTGCCAAACCGCCTGAGAAAAGTTCCGTCTTTTGGGTATTTGCGTTTCCGATGATGACGGCTTTTCCGCCGCCCAGGTTCAAGCCGGATATCGCTGCCTTAAAAGTCGATAATCGCAATACATCCGTTAAAGCTTGCTGCTCAGATCGGTAATTCCACATCCTCGTTCCTCCCAGCGCCGGACCTAATACCGTACTGTGAATGGCAATGATCGCTTTCAAGCCAGTAGCATCATCATGACAAAAAACAACCTGTTCGTGACCCATGTCTGCCAACGTTCCGAAAATTCCCTCCTCCTCTATTGACGCCAGTGCTTTGATTCATAATATGATTTTAAGTTTCCAACTTTATCCGCGCTTTTGAGGCGGATGGATAATCAAGTCCGTCAAAATTACCTGTTTCAAACGTTTGCATAAACTATTGGAAGTATATTTCGTTTTAGAATATGACAGCCAAATATTATGGAAACAGGCTCTGCTTAAACCATTTTTTATAGTTGATTTGCAGGTTGTTATCAATGGGGGAATAGATTAAATGATCGATGAAAGAACTCAAGTATCTCAATAAGTACCTTTTTAAATACAAATGGCATTTGCTCTTCGGTACATTTTTCGTCATTATTTCCAATGCCTTTCAAATTATTCCTGCGCAGTTGGTAAGACATTCCATTGACCTTGTGGTAGATAACATTCAGATCTACCAATCATTTTATAACATTAACCTCCAGGAAAATTTCTTTCATGTGTTTGCCTTCGGGATATTAATCTATGCGGGACTGATATTAGTGATGGCTTTTTTACGGGGTATCTTTCTCTATTTCGTTCGGCAAACACTGATCGTTATGTCCAGACACATTGAGTACGATCTTAAAAATGAAATTTTCGCACACTACCAAAACCTTCCGTTAAGTTTTTACCGCCGAAATAACACGGGAGATATTATGAATCGGATTTCAGAAGACGTAAGCCGTGTGCGGATGTATCTCGGACCTGCAATCATGTACGGACTGACACTGTTTACGCTCTTTTTTATGCTCATCCCCTACATGTTTTACATCAATGATACGTTAACATGGTATGCCTTAAGCCCGTTACCGTTGTTATCGCTCAGTATTTTTCTTGTTAATAACAAAATTGAAAGGAGGTCAGAAGAAATTCAAAAAAGCCAGTCACGTTTATCAACTTTCGTTCAGGAAGCCTTCAGCGGTATACGGGTTTTAAAATCCTTTAACAGGGAAACAGAATCGATCGGCAAATTTAATGAGGAAAGTAATGGGTATATGCAACAGTCGATGAAACTCACTATCGTGCAGTCACTTTTTTACCCGCTTATTATGGGATTAGTTGGGCTCAGCACGATCCTTACCGTCTACGCTGGAAGCATGCAAGTCATCAATGGCAACCTCACCCTGGGAAACATTGCGGAATTTATCATCTACGTAAACCTGCTTACCTGGCCTGTCACTTCATTGGGATGGACCAGCAGCCTGGTACAGCGCGCCGAAGCGTCACAAAAGCGAATCAATGAATTTTTGCGTACAACTTCCAACATCGTTTCAGAAAAGAATATTGAGCGTGAAATCCAGGGTAAAATTGAATTTAAAAATGTAAGTTTTATTTATCCTGACACCGGTATAAAAGCATTAAAGGATATCTCTTTTTCGGTTAATCCAGGTGAATCGCTTGCGATAATAGGAACCACCGGCTCCGGAAAAAGCACCATATCCAATTTGGTCTCCAGATTGTTTGATGTGAGGGAAGGAGAAATATTGATTGACGATATTCCCATTAGCCATTACAACCTTACCGTCTTAAGAAGTCAAATTGGTTACGTTCCGCAGGATGTTTTCCTTTTCAGCGATACCATCTATAACAACATAGGATTTGGCATCGACATACAGGACGAGGTTAAGATTTTTCAGGCTGCGAAAGATGCTGACGTTTACGACAACATCCGGGCATTTCCGCAAGGTTTCGAAACCCGTATCGGGGAAAGGGGCATTAGTCTTTCCGGCGGCCAAAAACAAAGGGTTTCTATAGCCCGGGCGTTGGTACGCGAACCAAAAATACTGATGCTGGATGACGCCCTTTCGGCTGTTGACACCAAGACGGAAAATACGATTTTAAACAGCCTTAAACGAATCATGCAAGGCCGCACTACGATCATCATTTCTCATCGCGTTTCTTCCGCAAAACTCGCCAATAAAATAGTGGTATTATCAGATGGCAAAATCGTTGACGTTGGCACGCATGAATCACTTATTGAGCGAGAAGGCATGTATCGCGATCTGTTCGAAAAGCAGGGCCAGATGGAAGAGGCTTAGGAGCGTAAAGCAGCAAGTAAAAGTAGAATGAATGAGAGATTAGAATATATATCGGAGGCCGACGCCGCCCTCGAAGCGTTGCCACCCGGGATCGGCCTGGACATCGGTAAAAAATTCGAGTTCCATAAATGCTGAGATCGGTATCGGGAAATAGGCATACTCAATTCCGGCAACGAATTCCGGACCCATAGTTACCCTGTTGCGCTCAAAGGATCCAATAGGGTCTTCCGCCGTAGGATCATTATTCGCCTGGTTATACACATAGCTGTATTTCAATTGTGTGCGCTTCCACTCCCACCCGATACCTGCATATGCCTGAAACCCCTCTGAAATCTTTTTGGCGTCGATATGATACAGTACTTTAAACTCGCCAATCAGATCAGACTTAACTCTATGGGTGAGGTAAGACAGCGATGATTCCCTGGAAGGAAACGTGTCAGCCCTCTCGTAAAAACTAAATTTCTCGCGAAAATAATGATTATACAAGCCACTGGCGGCCTTACCAAAATCAACGGCAAAAGAAACTCTTTTGCCGGGATAATATTTATAAGTGATCGCAAATGGGTCACCTAGTTTAAAACCCAGTCCATGAAGGGGATATTTACTTTTGTCAAAAGTTGGACAAATTATTTTAGCCTGGTTCCCCCGCACTTTAGGCGTGCTGTAATGGTGACGAGATTTTGATATGCCGTTTGAGCGCTGCGCGTGAACGCACTCGAAAGCCACCAGGCAGGTAAACGTAACAAAGAGTATTTTTGACACGCGCATGCAACCTAAAGATACAACTTTAACCGTCAGGCATCTGATTACCAGACACTTTTAATCGAAGCATCTATCCGACGAACTCCTTATACTGCATTTTGTGGAGATGCGCATAGAAGCCGTCTCTGGAAAGCAACTGGTCATGGCGACCCTGTTCTTTGATTTCACCGTGGTCAAGGACAATAATTTTGTCTGCTTTTTGAATGGTAGACAGGCGATGCGCAATCACTACAGAGGTACGACCCTTCATCATTTTACTGATGGCCTGCTGAATCATCTCCTCTGTTTCACTGTCAACGGAAGAAGTGGCTTCATCCAAAATCAATATCTTAGGATTGTAAACCATCGCACGGATAAAAGAAATTAACTGTCGCTGCCCCACCGACAAGGTCGCTCCGCGCTCCATAACGTTGTAGGATAATTTTCCGGGTAGCCGATCAATGAAACGGCGTGCGCCAACAAGGTCAGCTGCATGCCACACCATTTCCTCGGACACCTCAGTATTTCCGAGCGTAATGTTGTTAAATATCGTATCAGAAAATAAAAACACGTCCTGCAAAACCACTCCAATATTTTTTCTTAACGCGCCAAGTTCGTATTCCTTAATATCGACTCCATCTACTTTAATCGTCCCCTGGTTTATCTCATAAAACCGATTTAATAAATTAATAATAGATGATTTACCCGCACCGGTAGCGCCGACAAAGGCAATGGTTTCTCCTTCCTTAATTTTAATATTAATATCTTTTAGAACGTACTGCTCATCATTGTATGCGAACCAGACATGCTGAAATTCAATTGCCCCCTTCATGTGGTCAGGAATAAAATTTCCTGTTTGCTGAACATGCTCCTGGTTATCCAACAAGTTCATTATCCTGGAAGAACTAACAATACCCATTTGCAATGTATTATACCGGTCAGCAATCATTCGGATCGGCCTGAAAAACATTTGGATGTACATGATGAAAGCAATCAGTTTACCGACAGTGATTCCCGTTGCTTCAAACTGAATGACCCCTTTTGCCCCGTACCACACCAGCAACCCTATACCGGCAGCGGCAATAATCTCGGCTACAGGATAGTAAATTGAGTAATAAAGCACGGACTTCAGATTCGCGTGCTTGTGTTCATCATTGATATGCCTGAATTTTTCAAACTCCGTTTTCTCACTCCCAAAAATCTGGACGATGTTCATTCCGGTAATGTGTTCCTGAACAAAAGTATTGAGATTAGCCACGGCGTTTCGCACGTCATTGAACGTGACCTTTATTTTTTCTTTGAAAATATAGGTGCTGATCAGCAGCAAGGGGATGGTTGACAGACTCAACAAAGACAATCTCCAGTCCGTAATAAACATTAGGGCCAGAATAAATATCAGCTGCAGCAAATCGCTCAACATCGCGGCCAAACCTTCGCTGAAGACATCCGCAAGCGTTTCCACGTCCGAGATGGTTCGCGTTACCAAACGGCCAATGGGTGTTTTATCAAAAAAACTTAACCGGAGATTTACAAGATGCTTATAAAGTTTTTTACGAATATCACAGATGACCTGTTGACCCATCCAGCCTGACAAATAGGTATGAACATATTGAACAACGGATTGTGCCATTAAAAGAATTACCAGCAACACCATCATCCTTACCATTCCATTATAGTCGCCATTGGCTACATCCCGGTCTAAAGTCCACTGTACCAGGAGCGGTCGCAGAGGAGACAAAATGCCTATGAAAAAGGTTAAAAAAATCAAAAAGTAAAACTTTCGGCGATAGGGCATGACGAATCTCATCAACCTCCGAAGGACTGACCAATCTATGATATTGCCACTGCTTACCTGTTCTTTATCCACCTAAAACCTATTTAATATAAATTCGAGAAGGATATTTTACCCTTGCCAGATACAAACCCTGCGCAGGAACATTCGCCCCGGCTCTTTTTCTGTCTTTACTTTTCAAAATGGTTAGAAAATCTTTTTCTGAAATTTTGCCTGTCCCCACATCCAGTAATGTTCCAACAATCGAACGGACCATTCCTCTTAGAAACCGGTTCGCAGAAATAATAAAAATTAATTTTTCCTGATTTTCCATCCAATGCGCTTTTTTTACTTGGCACATAAAATGATTGACATCCGTTTTTACTTTGCTGAAACATTCAAAGTCGTGCTCCCCCAATAGTAACGCAGCGGCCCTGTTCATGTTTTCAATTTTAACAACTTTGAAGTAATGCCAACTCAGTCCCTGCAAAAAAGGGTTTTTTGACCTGGTAATCTCGTACCGGTAGGTCCGTTCCACAGCATCATATCGGGCGCTTGCCTCAGGCTTAACGGGTCTTACAGACAGGATCACAATATCCCGCGGCAAAAATGAATTGAGCTTCTGAATGAGTAGCGAGGCTTCGAAAGCTTTATCTATATCCGTGTGGAAATACTGTTGCTCGCAATGTACGCCGGTATCGGTGCGCCCACTGCCGACAATACTGATTTCGGACCTGAACATTTTTGTCAAAACATTTTCAACAACACTTTGCACTCCAATGCCATTGTTCTGACTCTGCCATCCTACGTAGTTTGCCCCGTGATAGGCGATCTCAAAAAAATACCTCATGGGTTAGCTGATAGCCTTTCCATCATTTCAAACATTGACATTTTCATAAAGGATGGCAGCACCCTGGCCAACGCCTACACACATGGTAGCCATACCGTATTTAATCTTTCTTTTTTGCATTTCGTGTAGCAGGGTTGCGCTAATTCTTACGCCACTACATCCCAGCGGGTGGCCGATGGCAATGGCGCCGCCATTTACGTTTACAATTTCCGGATTCAACGCCAGATCCTGCAGGCAAGCTAAAGATTGGGCAGCGAATGCTTCATTCAACTCCACCAACCCCAGATCTGCCATCTTTATCCCCGCACGGCTTATCACTTTTTTGACGGCCGGAACCGGGCCAACACCCATATAGGCAGGGTCGACGCCAGCAACGCCCATGGTCACAATCCGGGCAAGTGGTTTGATCTCATACCGTTGAATGACCTCCTCGCTGACCACTAAGCAAGCCGATGCCCCATCATTGATGCCGGAAGAATTTCCTGCTGTTACGGTACCCTCTTCGGCAAAAGCTGGCTTTAACGCAGCCAGTTTTTCAATAGTGCTTAGCCGCGGGTGTTCATCCTTATCAAAAATAAGCGTGTCCCCTTTGGGCTGAAGAACCGGTACCGGTATCATTTCTTCCGCAAATTTCAGAAACTCATGGGCAAGCTGGTACCGTTGTTGAGATTCCCATGCGAACTGATCTTGTTGCTCTCGGGTGATCTTCCATTTTCTGGCAACATTTTCAGCCGTTTCTCCCATCGAATAGGGGTGATACAATTTTGAAAGTCGAGCATTCAGAAGCCTCCAGCCAATGGTGGTATCAAACATCTCTGCCTTCCGCGAAAATGCCTCTGTGCTTTTCGGGATAACAAACGGGGCGCGACTCATACTTTCGACACCCCCGGCAATATAAATTGAACCTTCACCAAGCATGATTGCACGGGAAGCATCCATAATTGCCTGCAGTCCGGAAGCGCAGAGCCGGTTTACGGTAACACCCGCCACTTGCACTGGCAAGCCTGCTAATAATAAAGCCATCCGTGCAACGTTGCGGTTGTCTTCACCCGATTGGTTTGCTGCCCCAAAAATTACGTCTTCAACTTCTTTCGGGTTGACCCACGAATTTCTCTCCAGCAACTTTTTTATCGTGAGGGCTGCCAGGTCATCAGGCCGAACGCTGGCCAGTGTACCGCCATATTTGCCAATCGGAGTTCGCAGGATATCAACAATAAAAGCTGCTTTCATACTCATGCCCGTGAAATTTACAGAATAATTGGAGGTTTGTTTCGCCTGAGTAACCGATTGCTTAGTTTTACGGGCTGTTATGCAGGCAGCAATTTAAATCAACATACACATGTGGCAAAGAATTCAAACGGTATTTCTGGTAATTGCCATCTTCAGCCTGCTTGCAGCGATATTATTGCCGATCTGGGTGCACCAGGAATTTGGACAAATTCATAAACTCTATGCCTTCCATTATAGCATCACAGGAAAAAGTGGTCAAACCTTAACGGAATATTTTCCTTATGCCATAACCGCCATTCTGGCTATTGCCGCAATAACCATTTCAATTATCGAGATCGGAAAATATAAAAGCAGGGTTCTTCAGATGAAACTCGGAGCATTGAATTCCCTCTTCCTCGCTGGTACGATCGCGTCTGCTTTTATTTTCTCGAATGAACTATCCAAAACCTTTGAAGGGGGCCAGTTTGGATTGGGATTGTGGTTACCCGGTGTAGCGGTGTTCTCCAATTTACTGGCTAACCGTTTCATAAGAAGAGATGAAAAGTTAGTCAGGAATTCAAACCGTCTCAGATAAAAATCAAAAAATCCATGGAGGAAATCGGCGATTTTACTTTGCTTATGGAGTCAATTCATCAAAATGTTCTTACATAATTTATAATGGCCCAATGATCTTCCTCATCCGGAATCTTCTTTTTGAAGGAAGGCATATCTTCACGGCCTTCTTTTGTTTTGTAAAACAACTCACCATCGACTTGTTTTTTAAACTCCGGTGTTGTGAAGTCTCCGGAGGGGGTGTCTAATTCGGCGGCTTTGGAGCCATCGCCCATCCCCTTTTTGCCATGACAGGATTGGCAATGTTTGCTGTAAAGCCCTTTACCTAATTTAATAGATTCGGCATCGGCCTTGACAGGGTTTTCCGTTTTTACATATTTCTCAGGCACCGGCCAAGGCTTTTGTTCTTGAATCACCGTAAAAGCAACAAAAATTAAAGCGGCTAATGAAAGTAATAGCAGGCCTGTTAGGTTTTTGAAGTTGTTCATGTGGTTATGTGCTTAATGAAAAGTTTTTAGTTGTTATCTCCTGGCTAATTTTTTAATAGTAAAAATCTGTACGACTAAGTATCCGATTAAACCCCACACCCCTAAGATAATAAGGTTCGGGAAAATCAGCAGCCACCAGGG
>JBDSIM010000148.1:0-24836 GCA_039917935.1 Cyclobacteriaceae bacterium
AACGGATACGTCGATAACGCTTAGGCGTCTATGCCCTAAAGCAACGCGGCGGTTGTCATTGATGTAAAAATCCTGAGCATCCGGTCCCCTATGCGCAAGGGAAGAGGTCATTCTGATTATATCGGATTGATGGACTTCGCTTTCAGACACTATTCCGGAAATGCCGCACATATTTCAGGGTAAAAATTAAATTATCAACATTCCTTCGTGAATAGTGGTTTTTAACTTATACGTCGAAACAGCTTTAAAAAAAACGGACGAGCATCCAGCCCGGAGCCAATCGTGGAGTTCGATAACAATCACCCTTGTCCTTTTTATCCAGTAGTCGTAATTTTCAGAGAAAACTTCCTGCTCCGCACCTTCTATATCGATTTTAAGTAAGTCTATTTTCTCGATCTGTTCATTTTGCATAAAGGATGTTAAAGAAATTCCTGCAAAAGACTCGGGATCAGTTCTATTGCACTCCTGCACTGAAAAGGCCCATTGCGTTTCGTTTTTATCACTGATTTTTAACATCGCATCGCGGTTCCATAAAGCTGTTTGGACCCTTTTGATGTTGTCATAACCCAAAGTATTATTTACCAAACATTCAAAGTTACGGCTTTCAGGCTCAATGGAATAAATCATCGCGTCAGGAAAACGCTTCGCAAAGAAAACGGATGATAATCCGATATTCGCACCTGCATCTATTATAACGCGGGGGACAAAATTTAAATTAAATGCATACGCCCTTAAAAGAAAAATTTCCCTGAAGACCTTTTTGTCGGTAGTGTATGGCCGGAGAAAAAAATAATGCGCATAGCCATTGAGTTTGAATTTCTTCATACCAAAAAATTCTACCTTACAATACGCGCTTAATCCTCTAAAAATACCCAGGTTTTTCAGGTACCGCGGTAATAGTTTCAATTCAAAAGCCATTTGTTGACCAACCTCTTCACTACATACAATATAACGGGAGGATTTATTTTAACTGCCTGCCAAATAAAAATTAAGGATCTTCTGACGTTTTTTCCGTCACCAGCCCAGGAGGCTGCCAATATCAGATACATCGCTGAAAAACATTTTTTTTCGAAATCCTTATTATGAAACAATTTCGAATTCCGGGCCTTTTGATATAGCAAAAGAATGTCCGCCTCCATGACGGAAATGTTTTTGTGCATATTTTTCCGGTGTAACCTGTATTTCCAGGTCACTTGGCTAACTCTGCCAATTCTATATTGAGCGGCAACCCGAATAAAAAAATCCTTGTCAGCAGCGGTGGACAATTTCTCATCAAATACACCTATTGCCTCCATAACTTCGCGTTTTACCAGGATACTGCTGGGGCCGGGTATCTGAGTGCCATCCCACAACAGCAAGGGATCCAATAAGTCCCCTTCAATTCCACAAATTGTACCTTCAATTTTTTCAGACGCTTCGTTAATCACCATGGCGTCGGAGTGTACCAACCCCACTTCGTCGCTGCCAAATCTATTAATCTTCAGGGCGAGATTGTCAGGAAGCCAAACATCATCCGCGTCAAGAAAGGCAATAAATTGTCCACAGGAATTTTTAAAACCATTGTTTCTTGCAGCAGAAACTCCTTCATTGAGCTGATGGATATACCGAATACGGTTATCGCTGGCCGCAAACTCCTTAATTATTTTTTTTTGATTATCGGTAGACCCATCATCAACAATTAAAAGTTCGAAATCAGAAAAAGTTTGATTAACAACGGATTCAATTGTTTCAGAGATGAATCTTTCAGCGTTGTAAGCTGGGATAATTACCGACACCAGGGGAGACATAAATTATTCCCTATACAAATTATCCAAATGACTCAAATAGGTTTCAATGGTGAATTTAGAAACAGCGTTTTTGCCGTGCTCTAAAAGATTATTTCGCAGCGTTGGATCAATCAGTAGCCTAATCATACTGGAATATATCTGTTCACTATTCTTAAAATCGACAACCAATGCGTTTTCCTCGTGTTTAATTATTTCCCGGGCAATTCCAGACAAGGTAAAAATACAAGGAATTCCAACAATTAACGGTTCTATATAAGTTTGTCCAAATGCCTCAGCTTCCTGGTCAACTGGAACATGCACGAATACATCAAAAAGTCTGTATAATGCTGCGAGATCATGCTCGAAATTAATGAGCGTAAAAGATGACTCCGGCAAATCTGACAGCAGCCTGACCAGCGTAGGTTTATATTCTCCATGGGCATTTGCCAGAATCAATCGGGCATCAGGAAAATCAGAAAGAAGCGATTTAAAGGCTGGAATAATGAATTGAATACCTTTCCATTCAGTGAATCTCGATATGACGCCAATCACCGGACGAGATTCCGTATGGATGTTATGGTTTTGGTTCAGAAGCTTTACCCGGTCACTGCTTATGTCCTGAAAATATGAAAACGCAAAACCATGGTAAATCAGCCTTACCTTTTCCCTGGTAGCCTTATCGCAATGAATTAGTAAGTGTTCGACATTTTTGGAAATCGCAATTATGTGGGTTGCTAACCGATTATGCAACTTGTCCCATTTTAAACCTGAGGGATATTGTTTATAGTGAATGGAAGCATGATGGCGCGTGTAAATCCGTTTAGGCACTTGTGCCAGCCAACCGCATGTAAGGCCAATCAGGTTGGCTACCCATAAATGCGTATGAATAATGTCGGGTTGTTGCTTGAGAATAATGTGAAATACTTTAACCCAAACCTGAATTAAATCCAACCGGCCTTTATAAGAAAAACATATTACAGGAATGCCCTGCTGGTTTAGAAATTGTTGCAGAGCCGAATGGTGGATTCCAATCAAAACAAATGAGAGGTTGTAATTTTTATTTAAATGGGGGCTTATCCATTCAAAATGCAGTGACTTGTCAATATCAGAAACAACATACATCAGTTTTTTTCTGATCATAATGGCACAGTGGAATGTTCATTTGCCAAAGACTGAATAATGGTTGAATATAGTCTGTATCGCAACCTTTTTGGGTACACGAACGTAAAAAACCCCTTGTCGATGAGTTGCGCCCAGACCCGATAGGCAAAAGCCTTGTATACAAGTCCCTTGATAAAGGCATAATTCCTCCTTTTGACCGCCGGGGCCCCGTATGAAAGCTGAATTTTTTTCTGCTCCCGGCCGTACTCCCTTAACCTGCTGATGTAACTGACACACGTGATTTTATCATCGTGAATCGCTCTATTTCCCTTGTCAAAAAATGCCGGTATGCCGGCTTGAATCGCGCGCAAGGCGATATCATAATCCTCACAATCTGAAAGGGTATCGTTAAATCCGTTTAATTTTAGGAAGACATCCTTGCTGAACGAACAATTAGAGGCAGTAAAAAACAGATTGTCAATTTTTAGAAGGTTAACCCCCCCTGGATATTTATCCAACCATGTTTTGGATATCCATGCTTTATAATTTTGGATATCCGTTTTACCGATTTCCAAATCTTCTATTTGGTGACCGCAGAGTATCCCACGGTTCGCTGCATGAAACTTCATATGATTTTCTACTGAATCGGGAAACGGCATCATATCGTCATCATAAAAAATGAGCACCTCTCCGATTGATGCACGTGCGCCATTATTTCTTACAATCGACCTGCCTGAATTGATTTGCTTAATGATTTTAAGATTTTTGAATTGCACGCGATAAGGCTCCAGAACCTCTTCGGTATCATCTGTGGATCCGTCAATAACAATGATAATTTCGGTATTACTGAAAGACTGCTTGAGGAGGCAATCCATTAAATGGTGAATTTTGCGCGCGCCATTATAGGTTGGAATAATGATGCTGCCTGTCAATAGGTTCAGGTTTATTTTGTCAGCCACTTGTCAAGCTGGTTAAAGAGCAGCAAACGGAATCTGGAATAATATTGACTTAAAAAAATCTGTTTATTGGTTTCCATCAAAATCATCTTATCCCCGCCACTTTTTCCCATATGATGAATTACATGGGCCGAAGGCTCAAACGCAATTTTATATCCACTTCTTTTAAAATCCATGCACCATTTCATATCCTCCACGTACATAAAAAAATCATCAGCAAGTTTACTCCCAGGCAATACTTTTAGAAGATCTCTTTTAAACATAAAAAAAGTACCCCAAACCCAATCCGGGAAAACAGCAGAGCGATGATCAAAAAAATAACCCAGGAGAATTTTACCCGCCCATTTCTGAGGCATCATTTTCTGCATCCGAAGAAGTTCAAATAACTTGTACCGCAGGGTGGGAAATCTTTGACAATTATGCTGTAAGGTTCCGTCAGCATACTCCAACCTGCTGGCCATTACCGCAACCTGAGAATTTTTTCTTAAAGATTGAAAACAAAGCGAAATCGCATTATTCTTTAACTCTGTGTCACTGTTTAAAAGCAAGATATATGCGCCTGAGGCTTTTTCAATCCCGATATTATTCCCCCGGGCAAATCCCACATTGGCAGAATTTTCAACCAGTACAATATCGGGAAAAAGTTTAAGAAATTCTTTCGCGTCTTTTTCGGATGATCGGTTGTCTACAACAACAATTTCATAACTACATCCTACAGTTTTGGATAAAATACTTCGAATGCAATTACAGGTAAGATCGAAGGTGTTGTAGTTTAATATAATTACAGAGACATCCATGAACGGGTCTAAACTTATCAAATAAGTTTCAACGTTTGGCAGAAATCATTTTATTTAACCATTTAAGCGGCTGTCCGGAGGAAATCTTTCTGAAGGTGGACCTGACTAGGCTGTTAATCTTTGAAAATATCCGGGAGTTTTTGAGAAAACGCTCAAAGCGATTCAAGGTTGGAAATCCCTGCTGATGAAATGCAGAGATCAAATCGGCCGTCGTTCTACTTTCTATAAATTTTAGTGTGGGCCATGATTCAGGTGTCATAGGATGAAAGTTTGCGAAACCCTGATAATTGTCAAAACCGACCGATTCCCAGAATTGAAAATAGGCATGCACATTAAAATCGTTAACATGTCCCCAATTAAGAAGTTTCTGTTTGATCTCCTCTTTATTGCGGGCCCATGACTGATGGATAATGAGAAAATTGGAATGAACATTAAAAAATCCATTCCTCCTCCCATGTTCATAGTGAGGGTATCTGGTCGCTACCTGAAAATGTTCTATCTGATGGCTTTTTTCGGGACAAACATACAAAAAGCCATTGTTTCCCTTTTTAAACAGGGTAATAAAGATACATGAGACATTGAACGTATAGGAATAATCTGGAAGGTGTTTAAGGTAGTCAACGAACTTTTCAAAATCGACAAAATACTCGTCACAGTCCAGCTGAATGTGCCAACCACCTTTCCCCATTGCCACCGCCATTAAATTGCGTTGTCTCACCTCATTTTGCAGGGCGGTCAATTCAATAAGATGAAAATTGTGCTTGTATATTTTTATTTTTTTTGCTTTGTCAATTTTTCCGATCAGCGCCATAAACCCAGCCTCATCCCAATCGAATGATTGATTTGCCCAACTGTAGCTTTCGCTATCTACCGATAGGCAAATTGTGTCGGCAAAATGATACACCAACGGTAAGGCTTCAGCCAAAAAGCCCCAGTCATATGCGACACAGAAACCAACTTTAATGGAATTATCAACCATAACTACCTACTATTTTTCACCTCCCACTACAATCAGGAGATCGGAATTAAGTAAAGCCATTCCATAATGGCCGGCCTTCTTTCGCCGAATAACTTCTTCTTCGTGATTAAATCAAAAGACCTTGTTTCTTCATATTGATAGCGTTTGGCCTTTTGAATATCATCCAGACTTTGAATAATTGTAATGTCATGGGTCAAAGAAAATAAATCAATCAGGAAACCGGATATTTCAATGTCCATAAAATCATGCGTCTCAATTAATAGATAGCATTGTTTCAGGTTAGCCAGATTGGCGGTATTAAAAATGTTTTTCTCAAATCCTTCGCAGTCGCAAATGATTAAGCCACGTTTGGTGAACTCAAAGTTTTTTAAATCTAAAGCGGTAAACTCGTTCTTAAAAATGAAACGATCTGAAACATTATTTAACGCTGCCATTTTTTGACACAGCAATAAGGCATCCGGGTCAGTGTCGCAGGCTAAGACCCTCCCTTTTCTTAATAGCAGAGACAGACCAATGGCATAGTAACCTTCACCACATCCTATATTAATTATCTCCGAAAACTCAATCTCACTTAATGATTTCAATATTTCGTGCAACTCTTTTTCATAACTGCCAAGTAATTTGGGATACAATGTGCTCCCGATCGAATTATATGACGGATACTGCAGACCCTTAAATGGCCCATTAAGAACTTTACGCTCGTGAAAAATTGTATCGAAGAAAGTTTCATGAAGATTCTCGTCCGCCAGGACTTTGCGCTTAGCTTCCACTTCATTTCTCACCCTGAATATAAGAGAACCCAACCTGGAAAACGGTCGTAAAAAATACCAGCCTGTATTGTTACTGACCAAAATGAATATCAGCTTTTTAAGAAAAGACATACAGCCAAATTATCATATTATTAAAAAATACTATTCCATTAAAAGTCTTCTCGTATGATAGAAACAATTTTTAATAAAAGGAATATTAAAAGGGTTTTTTATGAAAGCCATGGCTGCCCATCGATAAGCCAGGCGGAACTGATTGTTGTTAAAAGCCTGAATAGCGTTATCTCTTAGCGTCCATGGATGTTGTTCGATATTCCCCGGAAGGGCCTGGGTCCATCTTTTAACCCTTCCTTTGTTTTGCCCGGTTGATCGTTGACTCCATGAGTGGTCAAGCCTTTTGGCCAGAAATTTATCGGCAACTTGTTTTTTTGTCCGATACCAGTAATGATAAATAAATTCATTGCAGGGATGCAATTCCGCATTTGTTTGCAATACAAGGGAGAAAGCATATTGTTCAGCCGCGTGATTTCCGGTTTCAGGAAATAGCCGATCCGTAATGGCATACACGTCTGCAAGCAACGGGTGATGGTTACGATGAAGCATAATTACCCCAGCGTTCCAGGAGAATAAAGATGGAAGAAATTTCCTATGTGAACCATCGGCCAGAATAAATTCCTCTTCCACCAGAACCTTCAATACAGCATGAAATGGGGCACCGGAGGGCAAAGGGATTTCCTGCAAATGAAGAAAGGAATATTCATTGACATGCATGAAAGAAATTTTTTCCGAAATATTCTGGAATAAGGGTGCTGGATCTTTAATAAAGCACGTATCAGCATCGACATATAATATACTTCCTCCATACATCAGCAACGCCTCATCTATGACACCGATTTTGATGCGGTGGAGAAAATTGATTTCACCACGCATATGTCTGATTTTTTCGGCTGACAATAAAATATATTGAACCGGCAGCCCTTCCATATAGGGGTAAAAAAATTCAGGATTGTCAGTGAATAAAAGCGCCCTCGTACCTGCATATTCAGACGATATGTGAGCGTAAAAGCTCCAAAGAGAAAAAATGGCTCGCCTGTATTCACTTTCACTTCCAAATGATTGTAATACAAGGTTCACGTTGCCGGTCATCTGATATGGATAAATCGCCAAAATTTTCGCAAGACCGGTACATCAAAATAAAAATCCTGCAGCCGGATCTTAATCCAGGCTGGGATTTTTTTAATTTCAAAATCACTGTACCCAAGCCAGGGCAATTTTATAACCCCCGCCCTCTTTATATAATAAAAATACAGGTTCCTCAACCTGTTTTTACACAGCATGTGCCATGGTCGCTGCAAGGTATAATGAACCACTACACTATTTTTTACTAAGCCACGCATTTGTTTTTTAGAAAGGTCCTCTGGTAAACATGAATACATCAGGTTGAAACGGAAATCCAATTTTTTCCATTTACTACGCAAGACTTTGTTAAGGGCACATTGGTCAACAAATAAAATATTCTGAGGGTACTGCTGCAGATATTCGCAAGCCTGCTCCGATATTTTTTGCGCCTTCCACTTTTCAACATCAATCAGCATTACACCAGAATTGAAATATTCGCCTTCTTCAAAAATGTTAATGAGTGGTTGCGTTTTGACATAATTATCGAATACGGCGGCAACAGGAAAGTCATCCATCGCCACATTATAAAGCGGCCATAAAGAGTTTGTAACGACGGTATCACTGTCCAGATAAATTAACCGTTGGATCTTTTCAGGAATAAGTGAGGTAAAGAATAACCGGTAATAAACCGCTGACGTCCATTGACTGGTCAGTACAAACTGGCTAACAAGCGATCGATCCAGGGTGTAAAAACTGATCCGGTTTCCTGAATGGCCTACAAACTCGGTCATGTTAAATTTTTCCTTCTCCGTTATGCCCTGCGTCAAGGCATGGATTTCGACCTGCCCTGCCCGATGGTGTATAATCAGGGAACTAATTAATGAATAAACCGGGTGAAGATAGTTTTCATCAAATCCTACCGCTATATGAATACGTTCAACAGGATTCCCTTGGTCCGCAGCCACTTTTAAAAAGTTATTTTTCTAATGCCAGAATTTCTTTTGAGTAAGCGCCTTCTGCAAGAACGGTCCCCCATTTCAAAGTATTTGAATTTAAAAAAATATGGTGATTGCTATTTAAAATATCTACATCAATCATATTTTCAGAAATGGCAAACCAGGAAGTAAAGGGTTCAGTGAAAAAGAGATCGAGTTTATACTTGCCCGACCGGAGCTCCGGTAAGCTGATACTATATTCGATTCTGTAAACTTTCGCTTCGAATATGGTCACATCACTTTTTACAAAATTAGCGTAACTTACTACAACCTGTTCATCCTTTTTAAGATGCACATCCAGCTCGAATGCGGTTCTTTTTTTAAATTCAATCTCTAGTACAATCAGTAGCCTGTCTGTCTCAACCAAAACAGAATTATGTTCAATACCATTCACCGATACTTTTCTAACCAATATATGGTTTTGAAAATAATGAATTCCATCAGTAATCTTTTCATCCCTATGGTGAAACGAGGTATAGGTGTCAATGACATCTTTTATATTTCCGGATTGAAGGAGCCTGCCTTCACGCAGCAGGATTCCGGTCTTACAAATTGATTTCAAGGACGGGAGATTGTGGCTTACAAAGAGGACTGTTCGTCCCTGACCAGTCACATCGCCCATTTTTTTTAGACACTTTTTTTGGAATTCAAAATCGCCCACTGCCAAAACTTCATCTACTATTAGAACTTCGGGTTCCAGGTGTGCCGCTACCGCAAAGGCAAGTCGCAGCTGCATGCCGCTTGAAAAGTGTTTCAAAGGTGTGTCTATGAATTTTTCCACACCTGAGAAATCAACGATCTCATCGAAGCGCCTGTCGATCTCATTTTTTTTCATTCCAAGTACCGACCCGTTCATATAAACATTTTCCCTGCCTGTCAGCTCCTGATGGAAACCGGTTCCCACTTCCAATAAACTAGCCATTCGACCGCGGCAAATAATTTTACCTTTAGTGGGCGGCGTGATGCGCGAAAGTATCTTTAATAATGTGGATTTCCCCGCACCATTGCTGCCTACTATTCCTAACGCTTCACCTGGACTGATGGTAAATGAAATATCATTCAATGCCCAGAAGACTTCTTTTTTTTCGCGGGATTTAAAAATTCCCATCAGCTTTTCACGGAAACTCAGATACGGCAAACGCTGATGCCGGATCTGGAAACTTTTCGAAATATTTTGGATGTCAAGGATTGGCTTCACGCGATATCAGCAAAATAAGCTTCCGTTTTTTTGAAATAGTACACCCCCCACAACAGGAGAATAAAACTTGAGAAAAGACTGATCAGCAATTCAGGCTTGCTTACAACCAATCCAAAAGGCGCTCGAAATAACATGATGGCTCCATACATTGGATTGATGGCCAAAACATAAGTAAGACTGGTCTCTCCCAAAATCGAGATAGGGTAAATGACCGGGGTTACAAACAAAGCAATTTGCAATCCAAAAGGTATGACAAATCGAAAATCTCTATACTTCACATTTAAAGCCGCGAGCCAGCAACTGATACCCAAAGTACCCAGGATCATGAGCACGATTGCTGCTGGCCAAAAATATAAAACACCTGGGAAATCGACCACAACATTATAATACATTAGCATGGCGATAAATACGGCGAAAGCAATTATGAAGTCTATGGCGGAAACCAGTATCGAAGAAATAGGTATGATGATTCTTGGGAAGTAAATTTTCTTTATTATCGGCGCGTTCGTCACCATGCTGTTTCCTCCGTTACTGATGCTTGCGGAAAAAACTGTCCAAAGAAGCAAACCTGAGAAGACAAAGACAGGATAAGGTAATCCGGCCGACGGGACATTCAGACCGCGACCAAAAAATATAGAAAATATGCCGACTGACAATATGGGCTGTAATATTACCCATATTATTCCCAATACTGTTTCCTTATACTTTACTTTTACATCACGCCAGGTAAAAAAATAGAATAACTCCCTGTATTGCCAAAGTTCTTTCAGATCAAAAACTTTTTTACGGGTGGGTTCAATGATATATTCAAAATCCTTTATCATTCAAGTCTCAGAAAGAAGCGGTCATTGAAAAAGGCCAATTTTGATGGTAAAATACAGCTAATATCTTTAATTACGTGAATATACTTTTCCTTGTCCCCTATCCCTTAAATGAATCGCCCTCTCAGCGATTTCGATTCGAGCAATATTTTGGTGTTCTTAAACAACAGGGACATTCATTTCAGGTTGAACCATTTTTAGAACCAAAAACCTGGCAGCATTTTTATGATTCTGGCCGGGCGTTTTCGAAAAGTCTGTTGCTTGTTAAAGGATTGCTCCGGCGATTGTCCATTTTGCCAGCCTTATTCAAATTTGATTTCGTTTTTATTCACCGCGAGGCTGCTCCGCTAGGGCCCCCGGTGTTTGAGTGGCTAATAACTCAGGTTTTCAGGAAAAAGGTTATTTACGATTTCGATGACGCCCTCTGGTTAACCGATCGGATTGATGAAGGATTACTATTGAAAAGCATTAAGTGGCGAAGCAAAATAAAGGCTATATGCAGGTGGAGTTATAAAGTGAGTTGTGGGAATGAATATTTATGCAGCTATGCACGCCGTTATAATGATCAGGTAATCTATAATCCGACCACCATTGATACCGAGGTTTTACACAACCCTGACCGGCTTTCAAAATCTCGCAGCGATGCGATAACGGTGGGATGGACAGGTTCACACTCAACACTCAAGTACCTCAGACTTATTGAAGATATCCTGCAGGACATTGAAAGAGATTTCCCTACAGTTCAGTTTTTGGTGATCGCAGACAAGAAACCTGACTTAAACCTTAAGTCACTACGCTACAAGCCCTGGCGAATCGATACTGAAATCGAAGACCTGTTTGAGTTTGATATTGGGATCATGCCATTACCGGATGATGAGTGGGCCAAGGGAAAATGTGCTTTCAAGGCCCTCCAGTATATGGCGCTTCAGATCCCCACTATTGCCTCGCCAGTAGGTGTAAACAGCGCAGTAATCGATCACGGGCTCAATGGATTCCTGGCGGCCTCACCGGCAGAATGGAAAAATTGCCTTAAACTTCTGATAAATGGTAAAAATCTCCGAACTGAATTTGGAAAAATGGGAAGAAAAAAGGTGGCGCATCAATACTCAGTTCTATCCAATAAAGCCGCGTTTCTTTCTTTATTTGGATGATCAAAAATAAAGACCAGCGCCAGGAGATAAAATGGCAATAACGGAATTTTATATCGCGAAAGGGTTCCGAAATTATAAGTTGATACGCCCACGGCAAAAGCAAAAGTAACGCTGAAGACCAGGCAGAAAAGTACATCCGGATTAGTTAAAGCATTGGAGATTAATAAACGCCTTTTGATCATTACAAAAATGGTCAACAGTAAAAAAACAGCACTTTCTAAAGCCGACATGAACATAAGCGGGTTATTCACTTCCCACAGATAAGGTCGGAAGAGGGATACATTAATTGATTCAGGTGCCAAACGTATCAGACTTCCAAAGGTTCCATCGAGTTGCCCGAGAACATAAGTGCTACCGGCATCTTTCCCAGTTTGAAATGCGATATCATAGGCTGTTACCTTAGCCGTGTTACCCAGTTGTTGCAAATCATAACGCGGGTCATCCTTACCGATTTGATCAATAATAAAATACAGAGATGAAATAATTACGATTAGGATAAATGGCAAAATCAAGACTTTTAGAAAGATATTTTTCAGCGAGGCCCATCCACGTGCATAAACCATGATTAAAATTGCAGGTATATAACAAAGGAGAATATATTTTTTTATGGAATAGATAATATACAACGAAAGGACCAAGAGAACAACATGCATGAGTCCGAACTTTTTTTTATTGACAATTTCCCAAATGAAGTACGTTGCAATACCCAGAAAACTTAAGGTGATGGTATCTTTTAATAAACCAGATCCCCAGAAAAACACGGATGGAATAAATAAGGTTGACAGAGCTATTAATCCTGCCAGATGTTTCCGGCCTTTGTAAAAGGTCAAAAAAAGCATCCACCCGCCGACAAAGCTCATAACACCAAATAATACTGCGGTAGCGGAATAGGCTGAAAAGGTTATGAGGTCAAAAAAACTGGAAATCCGGATTACCGTAAAGGAACTGGCATCTCGAAAGAATGGAATTCTGGATGAGTACTTATAAATTCCTGTCTCATCCTGGCCGTTGGAAAAGAAAAGTTTTATACCCTTCTCTGGTGAGTCAAAGAAAGCTTCCCAAACATGCCTGCTCCCGTGTGTGTGATAATTGTAGGTGTCGCCTCCACTATAATAGAACTGGTAAATAAATCCAAGGGCAAGAGCACCTATTATTTTAACCGTTAACGCAGGCAAAAAAAATCTTTTATTAACGTCATCCGTAAACTTTGGCCTTAACATATAAGCCATCGCATACACAAGTAAGATGACAATGGGTGTTATTATAAGGTCCCGGGCTTCCAAGTGGTTGGATTATCAATTATCTGCGAATTCGATCTTCCCTACAAATTACTTGAGGTGAAATCTGATTAACGTTAACTCAAAATATTTTTCGGGATTTGGTTGCGGAAAACCTAATCTCCCTTCTCCAGTCTTTTCAGCTTTCTTTTCGCATCTTTAAATGCGGGGTCCTTCCGATCAGCACTTTTCCTGACCAATTGAAAGTACCGTTTTGCTTCGGCGTTGTTTCCCTGGATCTGATTAATTTCCCCCAGAGAAATTAATGAGTACAGATAATATCCTGATTCCGTCGCATCGATCTCCCGTGCATACTTAACGCATTGCTCATAAGAAAGGCGCGCTAGATCATAGTCCTTTCTGGATTCATATATCTGACCTAAAAAGAAAGCCGCATAACGGCCGCTGGTCCCTTCGTACCCCGTCATACCACTGTCGATCCTAACTAAAATATCCTTGCAAACAGGTTCCGCCTCAGCATAACGCCCCACGGAATATAGCATCCTCGCAAAGTACCGGTGGAAAAAAGGGTTGTCGGGATACGTTTGAATCAGGTACTCGCTTATCTGAAGCGCCTGAAACTGGTCATTTTCATAACTATTCAAAATCCTCATTAGCCAAACCATGGCTTCCGTTCGCGTGTAGAATGCATTGTAGGAAACTTCTTTAAGTTGCTTTAGACCCAAAGCCTTATCCCCTTTCGGAAAAAACCATAGAATAGGTTTTAAAGCCGGATAATTTTCACGAACCCACACGGAAAAATAGTTATACAAGGCATCTCCGAAAACCAGCTCCGGACTAAGGTTGTGAGTGCCTCGTCCTTCTTCGAGATACTTCAGCGCGCTTCTACCTTCCGAAGCAGCCTTTCCCCAGTTTTTACGCTCCTCATCGGAATATAATCTTCCCTTAAACCCATAGGCGGCAGCCAAAAAAAAAGAAGCCTCCGCTTTATAGTTTGGATACTCTTTATAAAGGCGTTCCGCGACATTGATAGTCGTATCCATATAAGCTAAAAATGATGCGTCATAGGAAGTGTTTTTAGTATTCGGCATTATTTTCCACCAATCTATCAAACCCATTAGGAAATAAGGCAACGGATGCCATCCATAACGAACTTTTAAATCCTGGAACTCGGCTTCTGCACGCTGAAACTTAAAATTATAAAGATCACTTAAGGCCTGGGTACATTCTAATTGTACCTGCTTGTCAGAGAGAAGTATGAGTATAGTATCTTTTTTTTCCGGGGATTGTGATGCTGCAGAGAAATGGGCGACCGATAAGAGAACAACCAGCGGTAAGTACTGTGCCTTCCTTATTCCGGAAAAAAACGTAAATATCGCGAACCTTCTATATTTGTCTAAAAACACCATAAAACACTAAACGCACAATCTGGTTGGTTAATTCTACCCCATCATCCGACAGCGAAACTAAATCATTATTTGGTGGCGACAAAAGGTTGCTTTTCATACTGCTCTGCCTGAGTACGCTGATGATTCTTTTTATTAAAATCTCGTTCATTGAAAACGAAACTGCTGCTTTCGAATTCCTTCAAGATAGACCTGAAGGAATAATTTTACGCATCATCAATAGCATTAAATACCTGTCTATCCCCTTTGTCTATTTATGGAAGTTTACTGTGATAGCCTTTGTCATTTGGGTTGGCTGCTTCATGTACGGTTATCGGGTGACTTATTCACAGTGCTGGGGGGTGGTGATCGGTGCCGAATTTATATTTCTAATCCCCGAGATCCTGAAAATCATATGGTTCATGGTCGTGCAAACAGACCCCAACTACGCCGATATACGGGCTTTTTACCCTTTTTCTCTTATCCATTTTGTGGATTATGACGCTATTGAAAAGCGTTGGGCGTACCCACTTCGTTCTCTCAACCTTTTTGAGATTGGGTATTGGTTCCTGCTGGTCACCGGAATACATCATTACGCCAGAAAGGAGAAACAAATTGTCTGGCTGATCGTTGCATGCTCCTATATCCTGATTTTTGTTTTGTGGCTGATCTTTTACGCCATCGTTTATAAATAAAGTACAGTCTTGGTTCCTTTATGGGTTAATTTCCTGTTTTGGTGTGGTCATTAACCGTTGCTGGTTGTCAAATATCAACTGGCATAATCCTAAAATCCGAATAATCCTCGTTATTTTCGCGACTTAAGTTTTTTTGAATAATCTTATCATGAACCATAATTTTCAAAAGGTTAATAATCTGACAGGTTGGGCGGTTTTTGCTATTGCATTAGTTACTTATTGGACAACCATGGAACCTACCGCCAGCTATTGGGATTGCGGAGAGTTCATCGCCGTATCCTATAAACTGGAGGTACCCCATCCCCCAGGCGCACCCCTATTCCTATTGATCGGACGATTATTCTCATTTCTATCTTTTGGCGATGAAACCAAAGTCGCTTATTGGATCAATTTCAGCAGCGTATTGGCTGGCGCCTTTACGGCGCTCTTTTTATTCTGGTCCACCGTGCTTTTTGGTCGTAAACTTATGAAGATCAGAACCGCAGAAGAACTGACTGAGGATAAAACCTGGGTGCTAATGGGTGCTGGCTTAGTAGCTGCTTTAACCTACACCTTCTGTGACTCAGCGTGGTTTTCCAACGTAGAGGCTGAAGTTTACGCCATGTCTTCTTTCTTTACCGCATTCGTGGTGTGGGCTATGCTTAAGTGGGATGTTATTGAGGATGAATCGAAAGCGAACCGTTGGCTTTTATTGATCTTTTATATGATGGGGTTGTCTATCGGGGTCCATTTGCTGAACCTCGTAACCATTCCGGCCCTGGCCTTGATTTATTACTTCAAAAAATATACACCGGGAAGATGGGGTGTTGTCGCTACCATGCTCATTAGCCTTTTTATAATATTTTTCATCAATGATATCATTATCCCCGGCCTGCCTTCAGTAGCCGCGAATTTTGAAGTGTTTTTTGTTAATTCCATTGGATTACCCTTTGGATCCGGTGTTATCCTGTTCTCACTGATCTTGATCACCATCCTTATTTTTGGAATTCGCTACGCCCAGAGAAATAACCGGCCTATCCTGAATACATTTTTGCTGGCAACAACATTTATTTTGATTGGATATTCATCTTATGCGATGATTGTTATCCGTGCGAATTATAATACTCCAATAAATGAAAACAATCCGTCCGATGTTATGAGCGTTGTTCGTTACCTGAAAAGGGAGCAATATGGTAGCCGCCCTTTGTTATACGGACAATATTTTACCGCCCAACTGGAAGGTTATGACCAGGGAGCACCCATTTATGTAAAAGGAAAAGACAAATATGAAATCACTGATCGGAAAATTTCTTACAGATATTCCGCAAAAGATCAGACGATTCTTCCACGTGTTTGGAGTACCGACCCTCAGCACCAGGAAACTTACCGAAATCTTCTTGGCTTACGCGAGGGAGAAAAACCAACTTTCTCCGACAATATCAGTTATATGTTTTCTCAACAGATAGGCTGGATGTATGTCCGTTATTTCTTTTTCAACTTTGCAGGGCGTGAAAGTGACAATCAGAATGCCAACTGGGTTGGACCGAAACAATGGTTTGAAAAATTGCCTACATCCCTGGCAGAAAATAAGGGAAGAAATAATTTCTTCATGATCCCGTTTTTATTAGGAATAGTAGGAATGTTTTATCAATCTGTAAACAACACCAAGAACTTTGTCGTGGTGGCTTTACTATTTGTGCTGACAGGGGTAGCGTTGGTTATATACCTGAATTCCCCCCCTACAGAGCCGCGTGAAAGGGACTACATATATACCGGCTCGTATTATGCTTTTTCTTTTTGGATAGGTTTTGCCGTGATCGCCCTTGCTGATGTAATGACAAAAGTAACCAGGCGGCTAAAAACCGCCGCAATTGCAGCGACCATTATTTGTATTTCTGCCCCTGTACTCATGGCCACGGATGGTTGGGATGACCACAATAGGTCTAAGCGATATTTTTCGGTTGATTCTGCCATCAATTATTTGCAGTCTTGCGCACCTAACGGGATTTTGTTCACCGGTGGAGATAATGATACTTTCCCTTTATGGTATTCCCAGGAGGTCGAAGGAGTTCGTACGGATGTGCGTGTTGTCGTATTAAGTTACTACAATACTGATTGGTACATCAATCAGACCATGCGCCAGACGTATGAGTCTCAGCCTTTTCCTTACACGCTGACAAGTAAAAACTACATTCAGGGCGGGCCCAATGACTACCTTCCGTATTACGATGCGAAGATCAAATCTGTTGATCTGAATCAATACCTGGATTTGCTGAAGAAAGATCACAAAGGACTGCGCGTGTATCCGTCTGCTAACGCCGTGCCGACAAAAGAACTCGTATTAAAAGTAGACGTTGCCAAAGTGCGATCGCTCGGCATTGTGCCGGCATCGTTGGATAGTTTAATCGTTCCTGAAATGCGCCTGAAACTCCGCGGCAACGGCTTGGAGAAAAAAGACCTCGCCATGCTCGATGTGCTGGCTACTGCAAATTGGGAACGCCCTCTATACGTCAACAATACTTCGCTAGCGCAGTTTAATGTTGACCTGGCACCTTTCGTTGTGCAGGAAGGCAATGCTTACCGGATATTACCAGTGCTGAACCCCAATCCCCAAACAGAACTGGTGAACACGAAAGTAAGTTATCAAAACATGGTTGAGAAATTCCAATTCCGTGGACTGGACGATTCAACAATCTATTACTCCCCGGATTACAGAAGCTTTGTTCAAAATCACCGCAGCAGTTTCAATTCACTTGCCTCTGCATTGATTGCAGAAGGAGATACTGCCCGCGCCCGAGAAGTTCTCTTACACAGTCTTGACCGAATGCCAGACCACGGCGTGCCGTTCGATTACACCAATACCCAAACGGTTCAGTTATTATTTGAGATCGGAGAAAAAGAAAAGGCCCTGCAAATGATTAACCTTCTCAGTAAAAGGTCAGATGAACTGGCCGGATATTATATCAGAAAAAGAGAATACGGTCGCGAATTGCAGATACCCATTGTGATACTGGGAGAGTTGCAACGCATTCTATATGAAAACGGAGAAAGTGAGCAGGCTAAACAGCTTGAAGAAACTTACAACAAGCACGCCAGCGCTTTCCAAAACCGCGGCAGCTTCGACCGGTCAGATTTCTGATCAGAGTGTGAGCCCATCATGGTGCTTAAGTGCTACAAGAAAATTTCAACTCGATGAACTTTCGAGTGCACGAACCGCAGCGTCCCTAAGATTTATACCGAATCCTGAATGGTTAGCTGAGCGGTGGCCCAACTTAAACGCGGGCGCGCCCCAGCATGTGTGTGAGGCAGCATGTTTAAGTTTCCCCTTTTCTTTTTGGAGCTTTTTCTTTTGGGGAGGCAAAAGAAAAAGCGGGTAGAAATCGCAAAGTGTTGCAGAAAGATGAATGAAGTAAAAAGAAAATCATTTGAAAGCCAATTGATTGGACGAGATCCTCCCTCCTTCGCTATTTTCTGATTATCAGAGCCAAAACAAGGTCATGTAAGAATCAAGTAATTTGTACGCGATATTTGCGTGTCAAAACGCGCGAAGATTTCGTATCTTATATAGATTATCTTTCTTAAAGAAAAGACGAATTTAGAGGTGAATAACTTCACCATACGCAGCAGCGGCTGCTTCCATGATCGCTTCACTCATCGTTGGATGAGGATGGACTGTTTTGATGATCTCATGCCCGGTAGTTTCCAGATTTCGGGCGGCCACTACTTCTGCAATCATTTCAGTAACATTCGCTCCGATAAAGTGTGCACCGAGCCACTCGCCGTATTTAGCATCGAAGATCACTTTTACAAAACCCTCAGTGGCCCCCGCGGCTTTCGCTTTTCCTGATGCGCTGAAAGGAAATCTTCCCACTTTGATTTCATAGCCCGCTTTTTTTGCTGCTTCCTCCGTATAACCCACTGAAGCTATTTCCGGAGAGCAATAAGTACAACCGGGAAGATTGTTATAGTTCAGGGGTTTCGGATTTTTACCCGCAATTTTTTCGACGCAAATAATTCCCTCTGCTGAAGCAACGTGTGCCAGAGCAGGTCCCTTCACAATGTCACCAATCGCATACACTCCGTCAACATTGGTCTTATAAAAATCATCTACTACTACTTTCCCTTTTTCTGTTTTAACGCCTACCTCTTCCAGGCCAATTCCTTCCAGGTTTGTCGCCACGCCCACAGCAGAAAGAACGATATCAGCTTCAATTTTTATTTCACCCGTGGGAGTCTTCACCGTAGCGATACAACCTTTACCACTGGTATCTACTTTTGTAACCTCCGAATTTACATGGATAGTCATCCCCAGTTTCTTAAAAGATTTATCAAGGGCTTTGGAAACTTCCTCATCCTCTACCGGTACAATTCTCGGAAGGAATTCCACAATGGTCACCGCCGTACCAAAGGTCTGATAAAAATAAGCGAACTCGACCCCGATAGCACCGGAACCCACCACCAATAATTTTTCAGGTATAGCATTGAGGATCATCGCCTCCCGGTAACCTATGATTTTTTTTCCATCGATCTTCATCGCGGGCAACTCGCGTGACCTTCCGCCGGTGGCGACGATGGTATTCTTTGCTTCGTATTCCGTTTTCTTTCCGGAAGCATCTGTCACTTCAACCTTGCCGCCTTTTTTGAGTTTAGCGTTTCCTTCAATAAGGTCAATCTTATTTTTCTTGAACAGAAACTGCACGCCCTTACTGTTGCTGGCGGCTACGTCGCGGCTCCGTTTTACAATGCCCGGCATATCGGCCTTAAAGTCTTTCACCTCTATTCCATAATCTTTTGCATGGTTGATATATTCAAACACGTTGGCACTTTTTAGTAATGCCTTGGTTGGGATACATCCCCAGTTTAAGCAGACCCCACCGATCTCCGCCTTTTCTACAACAGCTACTTTTATACCTAGCTGAGAAGCGCGGATGGCGGCAACATATCCACCGGGACCACTTCCGATTACGATCAGATCAAATTTTTGCATAGTGTTTGATTTTCAATTCGGTTTCAAAGATAAACCTAAAAAGCAGAAAGCTTAAAGTAGAAAGCAGAAAGCTTAGGCCAGAAAGCCCGTTCGTACTGAATTGGAACGTAGGAAGCTGGCAAACTCATGCGGGAATGCAGGCGGCTTTAATCATTAAAACTTTCTGCTTTAAGCTTATTTCTTATTTTTGGAATTCGCCTGACTTTTCGCTATAAAATTGAGGCCTCACTAATACGTAGAAAATTATGACATTACTCAAGGGAAAAACCGCACTGATTACAGGAGCTTCAAAAGGGATCGGTAAAGCCATCGCCCTTAAGTTTGCCGAACAGGGCGCCAATGTGGCCTTTACTTATCTATCCAGTGTTGAGCAGGGAAAGGCCCTTGAGGCCGAGTTGGCAGGAAAGGGTATTAAAGCCAGAGGATACCAATCGGATGCTTCCGATTTTTTGCAGGCCGATAAACTGATAAACAATGTGATCTCCGATTTTGGATCGATCGATATACTGGTAAACAATGCCGGCATTACCATGGATAACCTTTTACTGCGCATGAGTGAAGAGGCATGGGACAAGGTGATGAACGTAAACCTGAAATCCTGCTTTAATACTGTGAAAGCAGTAACCAAGCCCATGATGAAACAAAGAAGCGGATCTATCATAAACATGACTTCGATTGTGGGTATAAAGGGAAATGCAGGTCAGGCAAACTACGCGGCGTCGAAGGCAGGCATTATTGGTTTCACAAAATCAGTTGCCCTTGAAATCGGCTCCCGGGGTATTCGTTGCAATGCCATCGCACCCGGATTTATTGAAACGGAGATGACGGGAAAACTGGATGAGAAAACGGTGCAACTCTGGCGTGATGCCATCCCGATGAAGCGCGGCGGCAGGCCGGAAGATGTGGCAGATGCCTGTGTGTTCCTGGCTTCTGAACTGTCCAGCTACATCACCGGACAAGTTATTCAAGTCGACGGAGGGATGCTTACGGGATAGAGAATGAATAGTCAATTGCATTGAATCATATTATTCACTCAATCATTTCAATCACACTTCAAGTTATTCAAATCAAGTTCAAGACCTCTTCGGTTTCACCACCCTCTTAAAACTGCAAACTGGCATTTCCAAAATTTATCAGCAATCCAATATCCAAAACGGTATGCTTCGAGGCAATTAAGGGCCTGGGCCAGATACACATCTTCTCATTTCGCAGGTACTTTTAATTCACATTCATTATACTACAGCTACTCGATATTTGAAGCAACTTGAAAAGGCAGGATTTTTAAAAAATCAACAGGTAGGCAAATATCAGTTATACATCAATAAACCTTTGGTCGAATTATTAGAAGGCTAATATGGATCTTCAAAAAAGCGGTCCGGTTATGGGTGTCGATTTTCTTTGAAAGCCGTAAGGGTTTTCAACTTGAATTGAGAACATGGTCTGTTACAACGTCTATCATATTCAGCAAGAATTATCCACGAAATTCAGCGAATTCAGGTTAGCTTGCGCTGATTGGAAACGGGAATTCAAAAAATCACTTCCCTCTTGAAGCAGACCTTTGAAAAAGGTGCCTGGCACGGACCATCGGTACAAGAGGTGCTCAATAAAATTACCCTGCAGCAGGTTTTCAACAGACTGCCCGATACACACAGTATCATCGAACTTGTAGCGCACATGACAAGCTGGAGAATTTATGTCACGAGAAAGCTATCCGGTGATGATACTTATAAAGTCACGGAAGAGTTGAACTTTCCACAAAACACCGACAGACCGGAAACCTTACGCCGACTGGAGGAAAGTCAGCGGGAACTGATTTCAGCCATTCAAAAATTTCCAGCGGCAAAACTCGAGGAGATGGTTTCGAATTCTGAGACTCCCCACAATTATTATCAGCTTATACATGGTATCATTCAACATGATCTCTATCATGGCGGTCAGATCATGCTGATCAAAAAAGCCACAGCACAACAAACGTTTTAACAGCGGAGGGAAACAGATTTGCTCAAAAAAGGCTAACAACCGTCAGTTGCATTGTCTAAAAATTATTTTGAAGGTTATTTGGAAACGATCTATTCTGGTTTTACGTTTGCATTACCAAGTCGAATAAGCATATCGCTTTACCGATTTATAAAGAAGCGCGGAGAGACAGGCTCTGTGAAGCGCTAGCAACCCTCCTCCCAACCCGTCGGGAAGAAAAGGTGCTAAATCCTGACTCTGATCCGGAAAGTCCGGTTCAGGATATATAAACCGATTAAAAATGGAACACATCATCGACATTCTTGAATCAGTATTCAATCCTAAAGGCTTCCAGGAATTCTTTACTGATTTATCGCAAACCAATCAAAACCTTACCGGATTTCAGGATGACAACACAGATCCCTGTTATATGTGTTACTGTTGTCATGACGGTTGCTGTTAAATAGCGTAACGCTTGCAGCAACACAATAGCCTATGACCTGCCATGTGACAGGGTTCAATGGTTACGGCTATATCCCCCCTATTTCATGAAAAAACAATCATTGACTTAAAACAATAATACCATGTCTAATTTACGTTTTGAAACCCTACAGTTACACGCAGGTCAGGAAATTGATCCGACAACCCGCTCCCGGGCAGTGCCTATTTATCAGACTACTTCTTTTACTTTCAAAGATTCTGAACATGGAGCCAACCTTTTTGCCCTGAAAGAATTTGGCAACATCTATACCCGCATCATGAATCCAACCACAGATGTTTTTGAAAAACGTGTGGCTGCCCTTGAAGGGGGTGTGGCCGCCCTTGCGGTGGGTTCAGGTCAGGCGTCACAATTTATAGCCTTGAATAATATTCTTCAAACAGGTGAAAATTTCGTTTCGGCTCCATTTTTATATGGTGGCACATACAATCAGTTTAAGGTGGCGTTTAAAAGACTGGGTATTGACGCCCGGTTTGCCGAAAGTGATAAACCGGAAGCGTTTGAAAAATTGATTGATAAAAAAACGAAAGCTATATATTTAGAGACCATCGGCAATCCGGAATTTAATGTTCCGGACTTTAAAGCTATCAGCGCGCTGGCAAGGAAACACGACCTTCCCCTCATCGTCGACAATACGTTTGGTGCAGCAGGTTATCTGTTTAGACCTATTGAACATGGCGCGAACGTGGTGGTTGAATCAGCTACCAAATGGATTGGTGGACACGGAACTTCTATAGGAGGCGTCATCGTTGATGGTGGAAATTATAACTGGGGAAATGGTAAGTTCCCACAGTTTACTGAACCTTCGGAAGGATACCACGGCTTAAAGTTTTGGGATGTGTTTGGCGACAACAATCCGCTCGGACTTCCAAATATTGCTTTTATCATTCGGGCACGTGTGGAAGGCCTTAGAGATTACGGGCCGGCATTAAGCCCTTTCAATTCTTTCCTGTTCATTCAGGGTTTGGAAACGCTCTCATTGCGGGTACAACGTTCAGTCGATAATGCTTTAGCCCTGGCACAGTGGCTTGAAAAACATGCGTTGGTTGAGAAAGTGAACTATCCGGGCCTTGAAAGCAGTGCCTATCATAAACTTGCGAAAAAATATTTGAGGAATGGTTTCGGCGGTGTGTTATCCTTTACACTGAAAGGCAGTAAAGAATATACTACTAAAGTGGTTGATAGTCTCACTTTAGTGAGTCACCTCGCGAATGTGGGTGATGCCAAAACATTAATTATTCAACCATCAGTCACTACGCATCAGCAACTTTCTGATGCGGAACAAATCTCGGTGGGCGTGCTACCCAACTTGTTAAGGGTTTCCGTGGGTATTGAACATATTGAAGATATTAAAGCGGACTTCCAGCAAGCATTTGAGAAAGTGTTTCAGGGAGAATTGGTTGTATAATTTAAAATGAAAAGCGCATAAACGCGCCCACTACAGGTTGTATGCTGAAAACGGATCATACCTTTCACTTTAATGACACCTTCCTGCTGGAGTCGGGAGAATCCCTCGCCTCATTCCAGCTGAAGTTTACCACGGTTGGAAATCTCAATGAAGAGCGGACCAATGTTGTATGGGTATGCCATGCTTTAACCGGAAGCTCAGACTTTACCGATTGGTGGGGAGGATTGTTTTCTCCGGATGGCCCGTTTGATCCCTCCACCCATTTTATCATTTGCGCGAATATGCTCGGAGGTTGTTATGGATCAACGGGTCCCCTTACCAACAAACCCAATTCAACGCGCCCTTACTTTCATGATTTTCCTGTTCTTACGAACAGAGATGCCGTCCGGGCTTTTGATCTGCTGAGGCTGGAGCTAAAGATCAAGCAGGTTCATGCTATTATTGGCGGATCACTGGGGGGTCAGCAGGTACTTGAGTGGGCTATCCTGCAGCCAGCGCTTTTTCAGCACATCATTCCGATCGCGTGCAATGCTTTTTTTTCACCCTGGGGAATTGCGTTTAATGAGGCGCAACGGTTGGCAATAGAGGCTGATCCGACCTGGAAAGAGAACGATGTAAGAGCTGGCATCGAAGGATTAAAGGCCGCCCGTGCGATGGGGATGATCTCTTACCGGCATTATAACACCTATGCTGAAACGCAAAATGAAAGGGGGACCGATAAGATCGATGAATTCAGGGCTGCCACCTATCAACGTTATCAGGGGGAAAAATTAGCCAACAGATTTAACGCCTTTACTTACTGGTTATTTTCGAAAATGATGGATAGCCATAACGTTGGCAGAAGACGCGCCGGGGTGGATGGGGCTTTGAAACTGATACAAGCGAAAACGCTGGTGATCGGAATTGAGACCGATATCCTTTTCCCTTTACATGAACAAAAATACCTGGCCCAACACATCCCGCAGGCTACGCTGGAGGTCATTGACTCAAAGTATGGTCATGACGGCTTTCTTGTGGAGTTTGACCAGTTAAAGAAAAT
>JBDSIM010000149.1:0-8055 GCA_039917935.1 Cyclobacteriaceae bacterium
TGCTGTGATGGGGACAGCCTCCACTATGGCTGTAATGGTCGAATCATTAGGTCTCTCCCTTCCGCACAACGCAGCCATCCCGGCAGCGGATGCGCGGAGAAAAGTGCTGGCCCAGTTATCCGGCTCAAGGATAGTAGAGATGGTGAAAGAAAACCTTGTCTTATCAGACATCCTTACCCGAAAAGCTTTTGAGAATGCCATTGTCGTGAATGCCGCCATCGGTGGATCCACCAATTTTATCATACACTTGCTCGCGATCGCGGGAAGAATAGGGGTTGACCTGAGTTTGGAGGATTTTGACACCCTCTCAAACAACATTCCTTTAATCGCCAATCTCCAGCCCTCTGGAAAATACTTTATGGAAGACCTCTATTATGCCGGAGGCTTACCTGTCGTACAACAGGAATTACAGAAATTCCTGCACAAAGACTGCATTACAGCCAATGGCCTTACCGTTGGTGAGAATTCAGAAAAAGAAAAATGTTATAATCGGGAAATCATTGCCACCGTGGAAGAGCCTTTCAATGAACTTTCCGGCGTCGCTATATTGCGAGGGAATCTGGCGGAAAACGGAGCGGTAATAAAACCTTCCGCTGCCACGCCACGGCTCATGAATCACACCGGCAAAGCCGTGGTATTCGAGGATATTGAAGATTATAAAACACGCATCGACGACCCGGAGCTTGATGTTGACGAGAATAGTATTCTGGTTTTAAAAAATGTTGGACCCAAAGGATATCCCGGTATGCCCGAAGTTGGCAATATGGGTATCCCCATTAAATTGCTGACCAAAGGCGTGACCGATATGATCCGCATTTCTGATGGAAGGATGAGTGGAACAGGATTCGGAACGGTTATATTACACGTTTCCCCTGAAGCTGCTCTGGGAGGCAATTTTGCGGTGGTACAAAGTGGCGATGAAATTACTGTAAACGTTCCAGGCCGGCGCTTGACACTTCAAGTCAGTGAAGCAGAGTTAACCAGGCGAAAACAGCAATGGAAATCCACAAGGGTGAAACTTCAGGAACGAGGGTATGTCCATTTATATCAAACGCATGTTCAGCAAGCGCACCTCGGTGCAGACCTGGATTTTCTGGTAGGAGGCTCGGGCAGTGAAGTGACCAGGGATTCACATTAACAAAGTATTTTATGAGCCTCTACCGCTATGATGCACAAACCATTTAACAATAAGGTAGCCATTGTCACCGGCGCAGGCCAGGGCATAGGGTTTGAAATTTGCCGGCAGCTGGCAACACAGGGTGCGCAAGTAATCCTGAATGATCTGGAACAATCCCTGGCGATAGAGGCAGCAAAAAAGATCAGTGAAGACAAAGGGGTTTGCATTCCTGTTGCCGGCGATGTTTCAGATGTTGATTTTCTTCAATACCTCGTGGAAATGGCCGTTAAAAATTTCGGTAAACTTGATATTGCCGTCGCGAACGCGGGCATTACATTGTTCGGAGATTTTCTCGAATATGATGCTGCAGATTTTAATAAAGTTGTGAATGTAAATCTGCGGGGGACATTTTTTCTGGCCCAGGCCTCAGCCAGACAAATGAAACAACAAGGTTATGGGGGCAAACTTTTATTTATGTCGTCCGTCACTGGGGTGCAGGCACATAAGAATCTGGCAGCCTATGGTATGACAAAAGCTGGCATCCAGATGCTGGCAAAAAATCTTGTCATAGAATTATCCGCTTATAAAATAAATGTGAACGCATTGGCTCCGGGGGCAACGCTTACATCACGCACCATTGCCGATAAAGATTATGAAAAAACCTGGGCGGCATTGACACCCATAGGCCGGGCGGCCAACATCGAAGATATTGCTAATGCTGCTTGCTTTCTCGTTTCACCCCAGGCTGACCATATAACAGGTCAAACAATTGTAATTGATGGCGGATGGACTAGCATTAGCCCGTCTCCTTTTTGAGTTCAGGATTTTCTTGGGATTGAGATGAGCAATGGCTTACAATAGATTCAATGGCTCACACTCTGGTAAAACCTTAGCCATTCAGTTTATTCCGTTTTGTTGAAGCCGATACACCAAAGTCACTACTCAATGGGTTATTTTCTTCCATTTGTTTGAGTGCGATCTTCACAATAGCCTGATGGTGAACGCTGTGCTCAAGGGCATAGGCTAGTTCGCGGAATAAGCTTTGACTGAAAGGTGAGCGTGAGGGAAGTGCTAGTCGAATAATTTGCATTCATTTCGATTCTTCTATCCTCTTTAAGGGAAGAAAGCAATAACTGCAATTCATCCATCACGCTCATCGCCTGCAGACGGTTTCGCTCAATGTCTCTATCCCGTTTCCTGTTATCATAACAGATGTGTCTGTCTGATTTAATCCCTTCCGCATAAATTTCAAGTATGTGCCTGATGTGCTGACCTATGGATGAGCCGGAAAGAACTTCTAAAGGACTGCTATATTGCTTGTCATTCAGCCATTCAACCATGGCTTTTACTTCAATGAGATTTTCACCTACATAGTTTGCAACGTTCATTCTTTTAATTTTGAAACACGCTTAATTTTACATTCACCTCTACATCATCTCCCATGAAAAAATGATTTCCTCCTACAGCAAAATCCTTTCGGTTGATATTGAATTTCGCGAAAAATAAATATTCATTTCCCATCTTTTCCATCGTCAACGGAAATGTTAACGCTTTAGCGATTCCTTTAATTTGGAGATCCCCAGTTAGAATAAAAGTATTCGCCACGGGTGTCCTACTTATTTTAGCTGAGCTGAACATCAGCTCAGGATAAGACTTCACTGCAAAGTAATCCTCGTTCCTCAAATGTCTGTCACGCAGGCCAATGCCTGTATTCACCTTGGATGCATCAACGGAAATATTAAAGTAACTGTTCATTAGTGAATCTGGATGGAACCTTAAAATAATCAGAATATGAGAATTTGTCGTGTGGGCGACAATCCGGCAAGCCTTTTTTTGGAAGATGAAATGGAGGTCAAACAACATCGGTCAAATCGGAAAACTAGTTGGTTCCTTAGCTCTGAAAAATATTTATTTTTGAAATCAGGAGTCTAGGTTGTCCGATCAAATAACAATTACAGAAATTTTACAGAAATAAGCATATCCAGTAAAAATGCAATAGTCCGTTTTTTATGAGGCTCAGAAAATTATTTGCTAAATTGATTTAACAGATGAATTACTTCCTGCTGATTGGACAAATTATATTGAGCTGCCGTATGACCCGCGCCAATTTTTATCGTCACGGCTTTATCAGCCAACGCTTTAAACATATCCTCATCGGTTTTATCGTCACCTACTGCCATTATAAAATCATAATCATCATCTTCCAGCAATTGATTTGCGACACTTCCTTTATCCACACCGGATATCCTTATCTCAATTACCTTATTTCCGTCAATTATTTGCAATTGAGTGTTGCGGACAAGGTGTTGCAAATTATCCAATAATTCCCGTGAACGAATGAAACCGAGGTCGGGGTGCACATTGCGGTAATGCCAGGCAAGCGTATGCGTTTTTTCTTCAAGAAATGACCCCGGACTTCGTTGGGTAAACAACTCCATGGTGGCACGCATTAAAGGTTTCCACGATTTATCCATTTCACGATGGTGCTTCCAAATGCCATTTTTCATCCGGATAGATGCGCCATGCTCCGCTACGAGATTGACTGGAAGCTCATCGAACCAATTTTCAAGTGTTGCGCTGTCGCGTCCACTGATAATAGTCATATTCGTTTTCGGGTCAGCGGAAATCCTGGTAAGCAAGCCTAACAATTCCTGATTGGGAATTGCCAATTTTGGTTGCTTTGTAAAAGGTACCAGGGTGCCATCATAGTCTAAAAATAGATGACGTTTTTTGGATTTGGCAAAACTCTCCGAAATCCTGCCGAGCAATACCGAAGTAATATGCTTAGTTCGCAGTGAGCGCTGGTATTCCTTAGCTTCTTCCAATTGTTTCAAAAAATCATTTACCCAATGGGTTACGGTGTATTCGCGTAGTCGGCGCTGCAGCGTTTCAATGTTCTGACGTTGTTCCACTAAAGGCATATTGAGTGCTGTCAGGATAGATTGAGCAACCTCTTCTTTATCCATGGGATTTACCAGGATAGCTTCCCCCATCTCGTTGGCAGCGCCAGCCAGTTCACTTAAAATCAAAACCCCTTTATCGCGCAGGCTCGCCACATATTCTTTTGCCACGAGGTTCATTCCATCTCTTATTGGTGTGATCATTCCAACATCTGCCTCCTGATACAATGCACAAAGATCTTCAAAAGGCAAGTTACTATAACGGTAAATAATAGGCTGCCATTCCAATGAAGAGTATTTTCCATTGATCTCGCCAACCCGTTCTTCAATTAGTTTTTTTCTTTCATTGTATTTTGAAATAATCTGCCGGGAGGGTACGATAATCAGAATAAACACGACTTTACCGCGCCAATCCGAATTTTTGTCAAGAAAGCGCTCAAATCCCGAAAGCCGGTGCGTAACCCCTTTCGTGTAGTCGAGTCGGTCTACAGAAAATAATATTTTTTTACCCTGAAAATTATTTCTTATCTGAGTGCGTTGCTCAATAACCTTCGGTTTACTATTAGCATTATGAAATTTATCAAAATCAATTCCAAGCGGAAACATTTCGGCTTTGATTACCCTGTCCCTGGTAATGATGTTTCTGAATTGGCCATCATGACCGACTACCATCTGTACAGTTTTCAAAAAATGCTGAACGTATTCATGGGTATGGAATCCAATGAGGTCTGCTCCCAGCATACCGCCAACAATTTTTTCTTTCCATGGTCTGTGCAACAACCTGAATATTTCGAAAGAGGGGAAGGGTATGTGAAGAAAAAAGCCAATAGTTGCGTCAGGCCTCTCAGCACGGATCAACCCTGGTAGTTGCATGAGCTGATAATCGTGTATCCAAAGGATATCATCTGGCTGAAGGATCGATAAAATCTTTGTGGCAAAAATGTTATTTACTTCCTGATAACTTTGAAAGGTTTCCTCATCAAATTCTACAATGGAGGGGAAATAATGAAACAGCGGCCATATCGTCGCATTGCAAAAACCATTGTAAAATCGGTTATAGGTTTTGGTCTCGATAAAAATCGGTTCGACTTCAAAAGAAGCGTTGGGCGCGGGATTTTCATTATATTTCTTCCACCTTTCCTGAGGGAAATCTGCTGACCCAATCCAGAGGCTGGAAGAATAGGAATCCTTATTTTGCTCACTTTCAAAAAAACTCTTCAACGCGCTTACCAGGCCACCATCACTCTCCTTCATGGTAACGGACTTCTTTTTCTCCTTCAGCTGAAAAGGAAGCCGGTTCGAAACCACTATGAGGCGCCGTTTAGATATTTTCTCCATTAAAAATTGCTTTGTTAATAGCTGGCTGAACTATTGAATTTACAGAAACTTTTGAAATGAATGGGCAAACGGCCAATTAGCTTTCATCCTGTCCGGAAGGATTTCCCAGGAAATTCTAAAAATATCATTCCATGGTGGTAACGATCAAGGGGGATCCGGGATATCTGGCACATTCGAAAAAAGGGGCAAAAAAGAAGCTGCATCTGCAGCTTCCTTTCATTATTTAGAGCCGAAACGAATTAATTATTTCTCTTCCCGGTAAGGTTGAAGGACCGGGTTTCACCCATCCGCATGACGCCCTGCATATCATTTTTATTAATGACGGCATTGACTTCAACCATAAATGAATTTCCGCCGAAAGAAACAGGATATGAAAAGGTAATGTTGTTTCTTTCCACGCTAACCTTATTCAAAACAGTAGCCTCTGGCATTCTATTATTTTTGATGGTGCCAGAATATTCATTGCCGTTCCTATTCAGTACAATCGTACCCTCGCCTCCTTGTGGAGAGTCTATGGTATAGTTCCAGGTTCCTGAGGCTTCGTATGTTGTAGAATCTTGAGCGTTAGCGCCCGGGTTAATGGGCTTAACAGTTGGCGCCGCGGGCTGATTACTTTGTCCTCGTTGTCTGCCTCCTCCGTTTGTGCCTTGCTGTCCACCGCCGTCGCCCATCGACATGCCTCCATCCCCACCGCCATCCTCTTTTAGATCATCGTTGTTGATTGACCTGTTGCGTCTAGGTCTCTGATCCATGCTCATCTTTCCGATCCTGTAGCTGAAGGTTATTCTGAACCCAAGGTTGTTGCGTGTATTCAGGCTGGTCTGTCTCAGCAAAGGAGATTCTATATTCGTCCGGATTTTAATCGAAGGTTGTAAAAAATTCTCTGCTGCTAACCCGATGCTTCCTCTTTTCTCATTAAATTCTTTCCTGAAGCCAAGGCTGTACATGTAAAATCCCCCCTGAGTGCCCTGAAGTTGCACGTGACGGCCCCGGTAAAAACTGAAGAACTGCGCGCCCCATCCTTTGTTAAAATTATAGCTTCCAAAAATTCTTCCACTGGCAACTACCCCTTCATTGCTCGCACGCAATGAATCTACAGGGTTGTTATTATTCATCAAGGCATAATAAATATCCGAGCCCCCGTTCAGTGACAGCTTACCGGCATTCACATTAACAAAAATACTTGTTCCATAAGCGTTCTCTGTGCCGATATTCTGATAAGTAGTCATCAAAACATTCTCCCCGTCGATAACAGCGGGAACCCGAACACTTTGAATAGCATCATCAGTAAAACGAGCAAAGGTAGAGAGGTTCAGTACTATGCCTTTCAATAAAGTGCTGTACGAAAGTTCATAGTTGTTGGTATATTCCGGATTCAGTTCCGGATTTCCCACGGTAACGTCCAGGCTATTGGACCTTTGAATATTCGGATTTAGAAAACGAATTGATGGTCGCTGTATCCTTCGGTTATAGGACGCCTTCAGTGTATTTCCGTTTTTTAATTTTTTTGAAAGATTTACACTGGGGACCAACACACCATACGAGGGGATCTTTATATCATCCTCTGTCAGCGTATAGGCTGAAATCGTTGTGAACTCATACCGAGATCCGGCCTTCAAACTATAACCACTTTTTAGGGATAAAGTGTACGCCAGATACCCGGCAGTTATGTTCTGATCATAGTTGAGATTATTATTAAAACCTGCTGTTGTCGAGGGCTGATAGATACCATCATTACCGAATGCCTGGAAGGATGAAAATTCGCTGAACACTTTGCGCATTATATTTTTGCCGCCGAATTCGAATATTTGTGTAGTGCCAATGGGAGTTTGGTAGTCAGCCTGCATCGTTACTTCCTGGTTGTAACTATCATTGTCGTTCAAAAATTTATTGTTGAGCAGACCGTCATTAGGATTTAAAATAAAGTTTTCAAATAATGTGTTTCCTGTATTTCGGCTAAACATCGTCTGGAAGCTTAGCTCACGCTGTGGCTTATCGTAATAGTGCGTATAGTTTAAGCTGGCATCCACGTTATTAAAATCGTTCCTGCTTTCGTTATTTGCCAAAGTGGTTGCAGTAAGGTTATTATTCAGATACCGCTCTGTGACCAGGTCATCCTGAAAATTTGTGTTATTCCGCAAACCGAACCTGACCGAGGCAGCTACTGTATTCTTCTTGTTGATATCATAATCCCAACCCAGGTTGTAGTTTCCAAACATCCCGCTGTTACGGGTATCCGCACTTTGAATATTTAATGTCTCATCTACTGTTCCATCTCCATTGCGTACCCTCGTTAATTGATTATTTTCAAAATTTCCTTTGACATTATAATTTGCACGGCCGAAACCTCCCAAAGAAAAACCCATTTTCCCAATTCGGTAATTTCCATTTAATCCAAGGTTTGCTCCTCTGTTACCGACACCGGAATTTACATTGAGCGTAAGCCCGTGAAAGGTATTTTTCTTGGTAATGATATTAATTATACCGGCAGAACCTTCGGCATCGTATTTGGCAGAAGGCGAAGTGATCACTTCTACAGACTTTATTTCATCGGCAGGAATTTGCTTTAAAGCATCGGAGACACTGCTGGCAACTATTGAGGAAGGTTTGTTATTAATCAGCACCATGATGTTGGAGTTTCCACGCAAGGATACATTTCCATCAAGGTCTACATTCAGCATGGGCACTCGTTTCAGAACA